>JAYTXW010000201.1:0-4612 GCA_043742745.1 Sphingomonadaceae bacterium | reverse complement strand
GACGTACTGCGTCGGCAGCGGCAGGCGCTGCGCCGCAAGTATAAGATTCAAGAGGTCATCCGCCGCCGCCAGGTGATCCTCGTCCAGGTCGTCAAGGAGGAGCGCGGCAACAAGGGCGCGGCGCTGACGACGTACCTCAGCCTCGCCGGACGCTTCTGCGTCCTGATGCCCAACACCGCGCACGGCGGCGGGATCAGCCGCAAGATTTCCAACCTGTCCGACCGCAAGCGGTTGAAGCAGGTCATGGCCGACCTCCAGCTCCCCGCCGGGATGGGCGCGATCGTTCGCACTGCGGGCCTGAAGCGCACGCGGACCGAAATCAAGCGCGACTTCGATTATCTCACGCGGCTGTGGGACGAAATCCGCGACACGACGCTCAGCAGCGTCGCGCCGTGCCTCGTCCATCAGGATTCGGACCTGATCAAACGCGCGATCCGCGACATCTACAGCCGCGAGATCGAACAGGTTCTCGTCGACGGCGAGGCCGGGTTCAAGGCGGCGTCGAGCTTCATGGATATGCTGATGCCGACCCATGTCGCGAAGGTCGTTCATTACACCGACGCGGTGCCGCTGTTTCAGCGGTTCGGCGTCGAGGCCAGCCTCGCAGGGATGTACCAGCCCGTCGTCCAGCTAAAATCGGGTGGTTACATCGTCATCAACCCGACCGAGGCGCTGGTCTCGATCGACGTCAACTCGGGCCGCTCGACGCGCGAGCACGGTATCGAAGAGACGGCGTACAAAACCAACCTTGAAGCCGCCGACGAAATCGGCCGCCAGCTGCGCCTGCGCGACATGGCGGGGCTCGTCGTCATCGACTTCATCGACATGGAGGTCGGCGGCAACAACCGCCGCGTCGAGCGCGCGATGAAGGAGGCGATGAAGAACGACCGCGCCCGCATCGCGATCGGGCGGATCAGCAGCTTCGGCCTGATGGAAATGAGCCGCCAGCGGCTGCGCACCGGCGTCCTCGAAGCGTCGACCCACGTCTGCCCGATGTGCGACGGCTCGGGTTATGTCCGCTCGGTCGGCTCGGCGGCGTTGGCAGCGCTCCGCGCGCTCGAAGCCGAAGCGATCAAGGGCAAGAACGACGCCTTCCAGCTCCGCGCCGGCCTCGAAGTTGCGATGTACATCCTTAATCGCAAGCGCGCCGACGTCGTCGAGCTGGAGGAACGCTACGGCGTCGACATCGAGACGATCCCCGACGAGACGCTGATGGGTCCGAACTTCGTCCTCGACGCCGCTGGCCCGCCGCCGGCGAACCCGGTGGTAATGACGCCGCTCCCGGCACTCGTGACGATCGTCGACGAAGACGAGGTCGCAACCGCCGAGGACCGTGACGATGACGATGACGACGACGACGGCGAGAACGGCGACGGCGAGCGCAGCGACGGCGACCGCGACAGCGGACGCGGCGAGCGCGGTGAAAATGGCCGGGGTGAAAACGGACGGGGCGACAGTGAACGCGGACGCGGTCGCCGCCGTCGCGGACGGCGCGACGACAGCCCCAACGACGCGACCGGCGACGGCGAGACGGGTGGCGAAACCGATGGTGACGGCAGTGTCGAGGGCGGCGACGCCGAGGGGCAGGTCGACGATCGTGGCGACGCCCCAGCCGAAGCGCGCAGCAACGACCGTGAGGGGGCCGATGGTACCCGTCGCCGTCGCCGCCGTCGTGGCGGCGGTGGCCGCGACCGCGACAGCGTGGCTGAGCCGGTCGCCGATGGGGTGGTCAGCGGCGATGTTGCCGACGCGGTTGCCGGTGACGGTGTCGCCGCGCCGATGACAACCAATGCAAGTGGCGAAACCGATGCGCTTGGCAGCGACGGCAAGCCGCGCCGCCGCCGCCGTGGCGGACGTGGACGCCGCCGCGACGGTGGTCCGGCCGACGAGGCTGTACGCGAAGGAGCGTCAGGGGGCGACCAGGCAATCGCCGATGTACCCGCCGGTGCGAGCGAAACGCCCGCCGCGCCCACGGTTGCTGCTGCCGACGAACCGGCTGCCCCCGCGAAGAAGCCGCGCAAGTCGCGGGCCAAAGTCGTACCCGTCGCGGATGCGGCGCCGGTCGCCGAAGCCGCAGCGGTCGCTGACGCGGCACCTCCGGTCGCGGCCGAGGCTCCCGCCAAACCACGTCGGACGCGGCGCAAGGCAGGCGAGGCGGCCACACCCGCCGTCACGACGCCTGATGCCGAACCGGAGCCCATGACCGCGGTGCCGCCCGTGGCTGCTCCGGCGGCAACGGCCACGCCCATCGAAACGCCGACACCGACTGAAACGCCGGCCCCGCGCAAGGGCGGCTGGTGGCAGCGGACATTCGGTAACTAAGATGTTGAGGGTGTGGCAGGTGCCGCACCCGCACCCTCAACGTCTCACGCCGCGCGCCTTCGTCTTCACCCAGCGTTCAGCGGAACCGACCGAGATGCCATCGATGCCGTCCCTCGCGCGCCGTCTTGCCATTCTGACCGCTCTCGCGGCGACGCTGGCGACCCCGTTGCGCGCCGAGGAAGTTCTTCGCGACGCCGAGACCGAGGCGCTGTTCAAGGAAGTCGCGCGCCCGCTCATCATCGCGGCGGGGCTGACCCCCGCGTCGGTCCAGATTGTCCTCGTTAGCTCACCCGAGATCAACGCCTTCGCCGGGGGCGGACAGAATGTCTTTATCTATTCCGGACTCATCGAGAACGCCGATAACGTCAACTGGCTCGAGGGGGTCATCGCCCACGAACTCGGCCATATCGCGGGCGGGCATAATGTCCGCTCGGACGAGGCGTTCGGGCGCGCCAACCACATCTCGATCCTGTCGCTGATCGCCGCTGTCGGGCTGGCCGCCCTCGGCGCCCCCGAAGCCGGCCTCGCTGCCCTCGGCTTCGGCGTCGCGGCGGCACAAGCCGGTGTTCTGGCGTACAGCCGCGATCAGGAAAGCAGCGCCGACCTTGCCGGCGCGTCGTACCTCGCCAAAGCGGGGCTGTCGGGCAAAGGCAGTATCGGCTTTTTCAACCGCCTTCAGGGGTTGGAATATCGTGCCGGAGTGCCGCAAAAGAACAGCTATGGGCGCACCCATCCGCTCGACGGCGAGCGGATCGCGATCCTCGACGCCGTGTACCGGACATCGCCGGCGTGGACTGCCCCTGCCGACCCCGCCCTCGACGCGCGGTTCCAGCGGGTCAAGGCCAAGCTCGTCGGCTATGTCGAAGATCCCGCGCGCGCGTTTCAGCTTTATCCTGCGACCCTCACCACCGACCCCGCGCGCTACGCCCACGCCTATGCCTATCACAAGGGCGCCAATCCCGACGCCGCGCTCGGCGAGGTCGACGCGCTGCTGACACGCCACCCCGGCGACCCGTATTTTCTCGAACTCAAAGGGCAAATCCTGCTCGAGAGTGGACAGGCCAAGGCGTCGCTGCCGGTCCTGCGCGCCGCCGTCTCCGCTGCGCCACGCCAACCGCTGATCGCGACGCTCCTCGGCCATGCCCTCCTGTCGACCGACGATCCGACCGATTTTGCCGAGGCCAAGCCGTTGTTGCGCCAGGCGGTCGCCGCCGACCGCGAGAACCCGTTCGCATGGTACGAGCTTGGCGTCGTCTACGACCACGAGGGCGACACCGCGCGCGCGGCGCTGGCCACCGCCGAGCGGTACGATCTCGACGGAGATACCAAACGCGCGGCGATGAGCGCGAAGATCGCCCTTGCGGGCCTCCCAACCGGAAGCCGCGACTGGCTTCGCGCCGACGACATTGCGCAGGTCGAGCAGAACGAACTGGCCAGAAAGAAGCGTCGATGATCACGGGCGTACCGAAACTCACGGCGGCATTCGGCATCCTGCTGGCCGCCAGCGGGTGTGGCGGCCAGAACGTCGCGCCCGATAAGGCCGCGACCGAACGCAACATCCACGACTATATCCTCGCCCACCCCGAAATCATCCCCGAGGCGATGGCCGGAATGCAGTCGCGCGACGTCGCCCGGACGCTCAAGACCAATCGCGTCGAGGTCGAGACGCCGTTCCCCGGCACGGTCGCGGGCAACCCAAATGGCGACGTCACGATCGTCGAGTTCTTCGACTATGCCTGTCCGTATTGCCGGGTGGCGCACAACGATCTCAAACGGTTGATCGCCGCCGATCCCAAGCTGCGCGTCGTCTACCGCGACTTCCCGGTCCTGTCCGAAGCGTCAGGTGAGGCGGCGATGGCGGCACTGTCGGCGGCGAAGCAGGGCAAATACATCGCCCTCCACGACCGGCTGTTCGAGGCCGAGGGGAAGGTCGACCGCGAGCGTACCGTTGCGCTGGTCCGCGCGGTGGGGCTCGACGAACGCCGCGTCGCCGCCGATTTCGCCAACCCGGCGTTCAAAGCGGAATTAAAGAAAAACGTCGATCTGGGCCGCGCGCTCGGGCTGACGGGGACGCCGAGTTTCATCATCGGCGACCGGATTTTGAGCGGCGCGGTGGGGTATGAGAAGCTCGCGGTGGCGGTGGCGGCGGCGCGGGCGGGGAAGAAGTAGGTCGTTTTGGGGGGCGACGCGGGCAAAGCCCGCGCATCGTCGGACGGGTTCGAGCGGGAAGATCGCTCGACCCGCCGTCCGGGCCGAACGCGAGTCGGGCGTTAGTCGACGAATGCGAAGG
>JAYTXW010000200.1:0-4096 GCA_043742745.1 Sphingomonadaceae bacterium | reverse complement strand
GACTGGGAATCGCCCATATCCTCGCGTCGAAGGGAGCGAACCTTGTCATCAACGGCTTTGGCGAGGCCGCTGCGATCGAAACCGAGCGGGCTAATCTCGAAACAACGCATGGCATCAAAGCCGTGTACAGCCCCGCCGACATTTCAAAGCCCGACGACGTCAAGGCGATGATCGACCTATGCGCGACGACCTACGGCGCGGTCGATATTCTCGTCAACAACGCCGGCATTCAGTTCACCGCCGCCGTCGAGGAGTTTCCCGCCGACAGGTGGAACGCGATCCTCGCGATCAACCTGTCGGGCATCTTCTGGGGCATCCATTACGCCATCCCATATATGAAGAAGAAAGGGTTCGGGCGGATCATCAACATCGGCTCGGTCCATGGTCTCGTCGGCAGCACCCACAAGGCGGCCTATGTCGCCGCCAAGCACGGCGTCGTCGGCATGAGCAAGGTCGTCGCGCTGGAAAACGCCGGGACCGGCATCACGTGCAATACGATCTGCCCCGGCTGGGTTCACACCCCGCTCGTTCAAAAGCAGATCGAGGATAATGCCGCGCGCGATAATATCAGCGTCGAGCAGGCGACGACCAACCTGCTAACCGAAAAGCAGCCGTCGAAGCAGTTCGTCACACCCGACCAGATCGGCGAGCTTGCCGCCTTCCTCGCCAGCGACGCAGCGGCACAAATGACGGGCATTGCCATCCCGATCGATGGTGGCTGGACGGCGCAGTAAGCGCTGCCGACTTGCTATCAACGCTCCTACCAGCGCCCGTAGCTCCCGCCAACGCGCGTGAGCAGCGGGGCGGGGTCGCGCGGGTACCAATGCGGCCCATCGGTGCGTTTGGCCGACGTGTTGCTGGCGTGGATCCGCGCGACGAACCAGCCCCCGTCGGCCTGCGGCAGGATGCGCGCGCCGGTGACACCTTGGACGAACAGATTGTCGTAGCCGACCGAGACGGCGGCAAAGGGGTGGCGTTCCCACAGGTCGCGGCGATAGGCGAAGGTAGCGCCGAACACCCACGGCGCGGGCGATTCCCAGCGATAGTCCCACGCCGCCGTTCCGTCGTCGCTGAGGAACGGGACACAGGCGAGCCCGCAAATGTCGGCGCGGGCGCGGTCGAGCGCGGCGCACTGCGTCGTGACGCGCGTCGGCCCGTGCCAGTCGTCGTCGTCCCATTGGACAATGATGGGGGCGGAGGCCAATTCGCACAATCGGTTATGCGCGTCGCCAAGGATGCGGCCGGGCTCGTAGCGATAGACGATGCGCGGGTGGTGCGGGACCAGGTCGGCGATGGGGATCGCGCCCTGATCGAGGATGATGAACTCGCAGTCGGGCTCGGTCTGGGCGAGGAACAAAGCGATCGCGCGCGGAATGAAGGCGCGCCGCGCGGCCGTCGGCATGATGCAACTGACCGACGGCGTCACCACCCGCCGCCCTGCGCCGCGATCCGGGCGAGCAGCGACGCAGGATCGCGCGGATTCCAGTGCGCGCCGCCGGTATTCTTGCGCGCGGTGTTGCCCGGGTGGACGCGGGCGATGAACCAGTCGGCGTCGGGAAAGGCGAGGACGCGCCCGGGATTGTTGAGCACGAAATCGCTGTCCTCGCCGACCTGGATGTCAGCAAACGGGCGCCGCCCCCAAAATTCGCGGGTATAGGCGAAGCTGCCGCCGCAGACCCACGGCTGGGCTGCCTCCCAGCCATAATCCGATGCGGCGGTGGCGTCGTCATTGAGGAAGGGAGCCGTCGCCAGCCCGCCGATGTCGGCGTGGGCGCTGACCAGGCCCGCCGCTTGCTCGGCCAGCCGGGTCGGGCCGTGCCAGTCATCGTCGTCCCAATGAACGATGATTGCGCCCGCCGCCTGCGCGCACAGCGCGTTGCGCGCCGCGCCAATCGTCTGCGGGTCGTCGCGCCAATAGCGGATGCGCGGGTCGGGCGGGATCAGGTCGGCGACCGGATCGCGCCCGGTGTCGAGGATCAGCAGCTCGCGATCATTGTGCGTCTGGCGCTGGAAGGCGGCGATCGCCCGCCCGACATAGGCGCGGCGATCGGCGGTCGGCATGATCGCGGTGACACGCATCGCCGTTAACCGGCGCGGAGCACCGACTTCAGGTTCATGAACTCGTGCAGCCCCCATGGTCCAAGCTCGCGCCCGTGGCCCGATCGCTTGACCCCGCCAAACGGTGCGTCGGGGATCGACGCGAGGACCTGGTTGATCGCGGTCATCCCGGCGTCGATCCCGGCGATGAAGGTCGCCTGCTCGGCGGTGTCGGTAGTCCACACCGACGAGCCGAGACCGAACGGGCTGTCGTTGGCGAGGCGAATGGCATCGTCGACGTCGGTGGCGCGGAGGACCATTGCGACCGGGCCGAAGATCTCTTCGTGGAGGATCGGGCTACCCACAGGGATGCCGCTCAGAACCCCGGCCGACATGAACGCCCCCGGTCCCGGCAATGCAACCCCGCCGGTCAACGTCGCTCCCTGCGCGACTGCGGCGGCAAGCTGGGCGACGACGGTGTCGCGCGCGGCGAGGCTCGACAGCGGCCCCATTGCGGTCGCCGCCGCGAACGGGTCGCCCGTCGTCACGGCGGCCATCGCGGCGGTGAAACGGGTGAGGAAGGCGTCGTGGATAGCGGCGTGGACGATCATCCGTTTGCCGCAGATGCACGACTGGCCGCTGTTCTGGATGCGCGCGGTAACGGCGGCGGCGACGGCGGCGTCGAGATCGGCCGACGGCATGAGGACGAATGGGTCCGATCCGCCAAGTTCGAGGACGACTTTTTTCAGGTGCTTGCCCGCAACCTCAGCGACGGCGGCCCCCGCGCCCTCGCTCCCGGTCAGCGTCACGGCGGCCACGCGCGGGTCGGCGATAACAGCGGCGACGGCGCGCGACGGAATGGCGAGGTTCTGAAACAGCCCGTCGGGAGCCCCGGCGACCGCCATCATCTCGACCATCAGTCGGGCGACGCCCTGGACGTTGCTCGCGTGCTTGAGCAGCCCGACGTTGCCTGCCAGCAGCGTCGGCGCGAGGAAGCGGACGACCTGCCAATACGGAAAATTCCACGGCATCACCGCCAGCACCGGACCGAGGGGGAGCCAGTGTATCTCCGCCGCCCCCGTCGCCACTTCAAGCGTCCGGGGCGCGATCATCGCGGGCCCGTGCGTCGCATAATGGCGAAACCCGGCGACGCACTTGGCAACCTCGGCGCGCGCCGACGCGACGGTCTTGCCCATCTCGCGCGTCGCCATTTCGGCAAGGCGGTCGATATTGGCGTCGTAGGCGTCCGCCAGCCGCGCAAGCAAGGCAGCGCGATCGGTCACGCTAACCTGCCGCCATTGGCGATAAGCCGCGTCCGCCGCTGCCAGCCGCGCCTCGACCTCGGCGTCAGTCAATTCGGGGTACGTCGCGATCGCCGCGCCGGTCGCCGGGTTGATGCTGGTGAACATGGTTACGCCTTGTGTTCGGGGATCATCACCTGCCGCACGGCGGTTCCGGCGGCGAGGTCGTCGAGCGCGGCATTGATCTCGCCGAGCGGGCGCGTTGCGGTCAGCAGGCGTTCGACCGGCAGGCGTCCGGCGCGCCACAGCGCGATGTAGCGCGGGATGTCGCGGCGCGGGATCGCGTTGCCCATGTAACTCCCCATGATCGTCTTGCCGTCGCCCACCAGGCTGATCGCCGGGATCGACAGCATCTCCGCTGGGTTCGGCAGGCCGACGGTGACGGTGCGCCCCCCGCGCCGGGTCGCGGCATAGGCTTCGGCAAGGACGCTCGCCTTGCCGACCGTCTCGATCGCCACATCGACCCCGCCCGGTGCTACGCGGTCGATCGTCGCTCTGGCGTCGCGCGGATGGGCGGCGGTGGCGCCGAGTTCGCGCGCGAGGTCGACCTTGGCGGCGACGGGGTCGAACGCGATGATCGGCTCCGCCCCGCTCACGACCGCACCGAGGAGGGCGGCGAGGCCGACCCCGCCAAGGCCGTAGATCGCGACGCTTTCGCCCGGACGGACTTTCGCCGCGTTGACGACCGCGCCGACGCCAGTGAGGACCGCGCAGCCGAACAGGGCGGCAATCTCGGGGGGAATATCGGCATCGATCCT
>JAYTXW010000199.1:0-2380 GCA_043742745.1 Sphingomonadaceae bacterium | reverse complement strand
ACGCCTTCGACCATCACCATCGTTTTTTGCAGCAACAGCAGATGCGGCTGAACCGCCATGTCAAAGCTGCGCGTGATCGCAAACAGGCCATCGAGCAAGTTCGCGATTGAAATGTCGCGCGCCGCGAGCCCGCGGATCGGCTCCCCGACGGCACGCAACGCCGTGGCAAATTCGCCCGGGTTATGATGCGCGGGGACGTAGCCCGCTTCGAAGTGTATCTCGGCGACGCGGGCATAGTTACCCACCAACAGCCCGTACAGGATTTCAGCGAGATAGACGCGCGCGCGGCGGTCGAGACGACCCATAATGCCGAAATCGATCACCCCGATCCGGGCACGGCGGTTCTCGCCCGGAACGACGAATAGATTGCCCTGATGCATATCGGCGTGAAAAAATCCGTCGGCGATCGCTTGGCGCAGAAAGCTGCGAACCATCGTCGCCGCGAGCGTCCGGCGATCGATGTCGAGCGCATCGATCGCCGCGCGGTCGGATAGCTTGACCCCGTCGATCCAGTCGATCGTGAGGACGCGGCGTCCGGTGCGCGCCCAATCGACGGCGGGGACAATGAAATCAGGCTCGGCCGCCATCGCCGCCTTAAGCTCCGACGCCGATGCCGCCTCGCGCCGCAGGTCGAGCTCGGCCAGCGTCCACGTTTTGAACAGTGCAATGATCGCGCGAGGGCGCAGGCGAGCGAACTCGCCGCCCTGCGCCTGAAGGCGCGCCGCTGCCCATTCATAGGTGTCGATCGCGCGGGCGAAATCGGCCTCGATATCGGGACGCAGGACCTTGACCGCGACCGTCCGCCCGTCGCTCGTCACGCCCTTATGGACCTGTGCGATCGACGCCGCACCGACGGCGAGCGGATCGATCGACGCGAACAACGACCGCCATGGCACGCCGAGCGAAGCGTCGAGGCCGCCCTCCAGATGGGCGAATGGGAGGGGCGGCAGCGCGTCCTGCAGCCGCGCGAGGTCGGCCGCCGCGCTTGGGCCGATGAAGTCGGGTCGCGTTGCGAGCGCCTGCCCAAGCTTGATCGCCGCCGGCCCCAGCTTGGCAAACGCCCCGGCATAGTCAGGCACTTTGGGCGCCAAGGTCGCGAACCGCGCCGCCCATGCGATCCGCCGCAGCGTGGGCGGGGCAAGCGTGCTCGTCTCGATCTCGCGCAGCGCCCCATGCGCCCCTAATATTCGTCCCCAGCGCAGCAGCCGCCCAACGTGAACGACCGCGGCAGTCACGCTTTCCAGCCGCTGTGGATGGCGACGAGGCCGCCAAGGATCGGGCGCGTCGCCACCCGCGTAAACCCTGCTGCGCCAATGATCGCGGCAAACTGCGCCATCGGCGGGAAGCGGCGGATGCTTTCGACGAGGTAGCGGTACGCCTCCTCGTCGCGGGCGACGTATTTGCCGATCTTGGGGACGACGCGGTGCGAATAGGCGTCGTACAGCGAAGCGACGCCGGGCCACTCCATGGTCGAAAATTCGAGGCAAAAGAAGCGCCCGCCGAACTTCAACACCCGGTGCGCTTCACGCAATGCAGCGGGGATATCGGTAACGTTGCGAATACCAAACGCGATCGTAAAGGCATCGAAACTGCGGTCGGCGAAAGATAATGTCTCGGCATTCTGTTCCGACCAGACCAGATCGTCGAAGCCGCGCTTGGCCGCCCGCTCCCGCCCGACATCGAGCATCGCCGGGTTGATGTCGGCGACCGTCACCGCCGCCCCGGCCTTCGCTAGCCGGAAAGCAATATCACCGGTCCCGCCCGCCATATCGAGGATCGCCTCGCCGCCGCGCGGGCGGACCATGCGAACGAATGCATCTTTCCACCCACGGTGGAGTCCCCCGCTCATCAGGTCGTTCATCACGTCGTAGCGTTTGGCGACGCGCTCGAACACGCTGGTGACGCGGCGCGTCTTTTCGGCGGGGGCGACTTCCTGGAAGCCGTAACTAACGGTGTCGGTCATGCGCGGGTCGTAGCGGAGGCTTGGCATGCGGGCAAACGCGCCATATGCCGCGTCGTATGCCCGAACTCCCCGAAGTCGAAACGGTCGTTCGCGGCCTTCGCCCCATCCTTGTCGGGCGGCGGCTGGCACGCGTCGAGTTGCGCCGGGAAGGGCTGCGGCGGCCCTTCCCCGATGGTCTCGTCCAACGGCTGACCGGGGCCGTCGTGACCGGCGTCGAGCGTCGCGCCAAGTTCGGGCTGATTGCGACCGACCGCGACGACACCGCGGTCTTTCACCTCGGGATGTCGGGGCGGATGCGGCTTGATCCCACCGATCATGGCAAACACGATCACGTCGTTTTCACCCTCGACGACGGGCACAGTGTTGCGTTCAACGATTCCCGGCGGTTCGGCAGCCTCGACATCGTGGCCACCGCAG
>JAYTXW010000198.1:0-6538 GCA_043742745.1 Sphingomonadaceae bacterium | reverse complement strand
AATATACCAGCTCGATCCCGACGCAGAACCTGTTCGGCTTCGGCACCGTCGGGTACGGAATCACCTATACCGACAACAAATACCCCGACGGGCTGCGTTATCGCGGACGCGCTTTTGGTTTCAGCCTCGACAGCGACTCGCGGCTGATGACGCTTCAGGCTAATCTGACCGACGCCGCCGACCGTAATTATACGCTCAGCCTGCACCGTGCGCTGGTGTCGCGCCCGCAAACCGGCGCCAACAATCCGCTGACGACGACGCCGGTGACGATCAACTATGCCGAAGCCCGCATCGTGACGCCGTTCAAGATTGGTATCTTGAGCGTCTCGGGCCGCGTCCAGGACGATCAGCTCCGTCCGGCGCGCGGGTTTACGGCGGCAGCCGAGGTGTCGTTCAAGGTCCGAATTCGCTGATCCTGTCGCGCGCGGGGGCAATCACCCGTGCGCGAGTTCGCCAATGCGTGCGAGCATCGACGCCAGCCCTTGCGTCCGATTTGACGACAGATGTTTTGCAAGGCCCAGCGCGTCGAGCTCGCCCTTGACCGCCGCGACATCGATCGCCGCCGCCGGTTGATCCTGCACGCGCAGCAGGACGAGAGCGACCAACCCTTTAACGATCGCCGCATCCGAATCGGCGTCGAAGTGAAGCCTGTCGGCGACCCGCGTTGGAAACAGCCAGACCTGGCTCGCGCATCCGCGCACCCGCGTCGTGTCAGTCTTGAGCGCCGCGTCCATCAGCGGCAGCGCGCGCCCAAGGTCTATCAGCAGCCGATAGCGGTCGTCGGGATCGTCGGCGAGCGCGTCCCACTCCTCGACGAAATCGTTGAACGTCGCGGGGACCGTCAATCGCGCAACAGATCGTTGATCGCGGTCTTGGCGCGGGTCTGAGCATCGACGCGCTTGACGATGACCGCGCAGTATAGTCCCGGCCCCGCCGTCCCGTCGGGCAGCGGCTTGCCCGGAAGCGTCCCCGGCACGACGACGGCGTATGGCGGAACGCGCCCGACGAAGATTTCGCCCGTCGCCCGGTCGACGATCTTGGTCGACGCGCCGAGATAGACGCCCATCGACAGGACCGCGCCGGTGCCGACAATGACGCCCTCAGCGACCTCAGCGCGCGCGCCGATGAACGCCCCGTCTTCGATCACCACCGGCCCTGCCTGCAGCGGCTCGAGGACGCCGCCGATCCCCGCGCCGCCCGAAATATGAACGCCCGCGCCGATCTGCGCGCACGACCCGACCGTCGCCCAGGCATCGATCATCGACCCCGCGCCAACGTAAGCGCCGATGTTGACGAAGCTCGGCATCAGGACAACGCCCGGCGCGACATACGCTCCCCGGCGAACGATGCTGCCCGGCACGGCGCGAAACCCGGCGGCGGTGAACTGCGCGGCATCCCAGCCAGCGAACTTGGTCGGTACCTTGTCCCAAAAGGTCAACGCCTCGCCCCCGGTCATCACGACATTATCGTTGAGCCGGAACGACAGCAGCACCGCCTGCTTGAGCCACTGGTTGACCCGCCACCCGCCCGCCCCGTCAGGTTCGGCGACGCGAAAGCTGCCGTCATCGAGCCCGGCGAGCGCCGCATCGACCGCCGCGCGAACGTCGCCACCCGTCGCGGATGACAGCGACGCGCGGTCGTCCCACGCCGCCGCGATCGTTGTTTCGAGGGTCATGCGGTCTCCAGTTCGGCGACAACGCCGGTCAGCCAGCGTTCGAGATCGGCGACACGGATATCGATATAATCGGGCGGAGTCGCCGCCGGTCCCTGCTCGCTGCCGTTGTCGACCCACACCGTCGTCATCCCGATCGCCTTCGCCGGGGCGAGGTTCCGCGCCATGTCGTCAACAAACAGAGCGCGGGTCGGATCGACGCCGTGGACCGCGCAGAGCCCGGCATAGGCGCGCGCGTCGGGCTTGGGCCAATAGGCCATCGCGTGGACATCGTAGATCGCCTCAAACGCGCCCGACAGGCCGAGGCGGTCGAGGACGCGCCCCGCATAGGTCTCGTCGGCGTTGGTGAAGATCAGCTTGCGTCCCGGCAGCGCCGCGATCGCCGCAACGAGCGCAGGGGCATGACTGACGCCGCCGACGTCGATATCGTGAACGTCGACGAGAAATTCATGCGGGTCGACGCCGTGATCGTTCATTAGCCCGCGCAGCGTCGTCCCGTGCTGGTGGAAGAACGCTTTCTGAACGGAGTGGGCAGCGTCGCGGTCGAGCTGGAGCCGCCGCGCGATATAATCGCCCATCCGCGCGTCGATCAGCGCGAACAGGTTCGTGCTGGCGGGATAAAGCGTGTTGTCGAGATCGAACAGCCAAGTGTCGACATGGGCGAGTGCGGTCATGCGCGGCCTATAGCGGGGCACAAGGCCGATCGTCGAGGGTGGCGCGACGACTGATCCTCCCCCACCGGGGGAGGTGGCACGCGGCAAGCGTGACGGAGGGGGCGACGGGGCACGCTGCCTCCCGTCCAGCCGCTGTTTACAGCGGAAGCGACATCGCCACATCGCACCGGGTGTAGCGCTCACCAAAGTCGGCCATGACCCCCGTGTCGCGAACGAACCCCGCCTTTTCATAGAGATGGATCGCCGCCTCGCACTTGTGGCTGGTCAAGAGATAGACCCGGTCGAGGTTCATCGCCCGCGCCTCGGCGACGACATGGGCGAGGAGGAACGCCCCCGCACCGCGCCCCCGCGCCGCCGCAAGCACCCCCATCTTGGTCAATTCGAAGACACCGTCGGCGATCCACATCAGCGCACACGTGCCAACGACGCCAAGGTCGCCCGCGGCCACAAAGCGGATGATGCCGCCCCGATCGATGATGCTGCTGCGCGGTGCCCCGAGGATCGCGCGGTCGGTCACCTCAAGCGCGAACATCGCCTCGATCCATTCGACGTTGATCGCGCAAAAAGCCGGGGCAAGGTCGTCGGTGAAATCGAGGATGGCGAGGCTGGCGGCGAGGTCTGGGTGCATCGCCTATCCCTAGTTCGACTCGCCGCCCGCGATCCACTCCTTTGCTGCCTTGCCCCAACGGCACCGCGTCGATTACTCGCCTTGCCAGACCGAGGAGAAATCGATGCACTGCTTCCACCCGACAGCACTCCGCGAATATGACATCCGTGGAATCGTCGGGCAAACTCTCGACACTGCTGATGCCCACGCACTCGGGCGGAGCTTTGGGACGTGGATCGCGCGCGCCGGCGGTGCCCGAGTCGCGGTCGGCTTCGACGGACGGGCATCGTCACCCGGATTCGCAGCGGCGATCGTCGCCGGGCTCAACGCGAGCGGGATCACGGCCGTCCGCGTCGGTCTCGGCCCGACCCCGATGCTGTATTACGCGGTCCACGACCTTGGCTGCGACGGCGGGATAATGGTCACCGGCAGCCACAACCCGCCCGACTATAACGGCTTCAAGCTGCTCCTCGCGACTGGGCCATTCTACGGGGCCGATATTGTCGCGCTGGGAACTATGGCGGCGGCGGGCGACTGGGTCGACGGCGCTGCCGGGGCCGAGGACGTCGATCTGATCGACCGCTATGTCGCGCGCCTCGTCCGCAATCTCGACGTGCCGCCGTTCACAATCGCGTGGGATGCCGGCAACGGCGCGGCGGGCCCGGTCGTCGACCGCCTCGTCAAGCTGATCCCCGGAACCCACCACACGCTGTTCACCGATGTCGACCCGGCCTTCCCCAACCACCATCCCGACCCGACCGAGGAAAAGAACCTCACCGACCTGAAGTGCGTTGTCATCGAGCGGAGCTGCGACTTTGGCGTCGCGTTCGACGGCGACGGCGACCGGATCGGCGCGGTCGACGGGCAGGGCCGCGTCGTGTGGGGCGACCAGCTGCTGTCAATCCTCGCCGAACCCGTTCTCGCCGCGCTGCCCGGCGCAACGATCATCGCCGACGTAAAGGCGAGCGCGATGCTATTCGATCGCGTCCGCGACCTTGGCGGCGTGCCCCTGATGGCCAAAACGGGACACAGCCTGATCAAGGCGAAGATGCAGGAAACCGGGGCTCCGCTCGCCGGCGAGATGTCGGGGCACATCTTCTTTGCCCACGACTGGTACGGTTTCGACGACGGCCTTTACGCCGCCGTCCGGCTGATCGGCGCAATCGCCGCGTCGGGCCGGTCGCTCGCCGAACTCAAGGATGCGATGCCGCCGCTGGTCAACACGCCCGAACTTCGCGTGCAGTCGTCGGAGGAGCGGAAGTTTGCCGTCGTCGCTGAAGTGCTCGCTCGCCTGCGGGCTGTCGGCGCCAATGTCGACGAGACCGACGGCGCGCGGGTAACGACCCCCGACGGCTGGTGGCTGCTGCGCGCGTCGAACACGCAGGCTGTTCTGGTGGCGCGCGCCGAGGCGACCGACGCGGTGGCACTCGACCGGCTCCTTGCCGACCTCAACGCGGCGCTGGCGGCGAGCGGGGTCGATCCGGTTGCGGCACCGTAGCGGTCCTCAAGAATATTTTCGCTCCACAGCTTTAGCGGGCGGTTGCCCACCGAGTTGTCCACCGCAAAAGTTGGCGTCGCGCCGCGTTTGCGCGACAAGCATGCGATGCAAGGCCCGATCTCCTTCCCGCCCACGAATGCGCTTGCGCTTGTGCCACCGGCGATGCTGCCACATAATGTTGAGGCGGAGGCGGCGCTGCTTGGCGCACTGATGATCGACAATCGCCTGGTCGAAGACGTCCAGCTGAAGCTTGGCAGCCAGCATTTTTTCGAGCCGCTCCACGGGCGTGTCTATGAAGCGATCCTGAAGCTCGTCGATCGGCGGATGACGGCGACGCCGGTTACTCTCAAGCCGTTGTTTGACGCCGACCCCGAGATGATGGCGATCGGCGGCACACGCTATCTCGCGACGCTGACCGAACAATCGGCGGCGTTGATCGCCGCGCGCGACTTCGCCGCCCAGGTCTACGACCTCGCGCTGCTCCGCGAAATGATCCGCGTCGGGCGCGAGATGGCGACGAACGCGTTCGACACGGCGAGCGGCGTCGAGCCGCTGGCGCAGATCGAGGCCGCCGAACTCGCGCTATACAAGGTTGCCGAGGCGGGCGAGGTCGCGGGGTCGGTCAAGACCTTCGGCCAGGCGACGCGGCTGGCGATCGAGATGGCCGACCGCGCGATGAAGTCAGGCAGCCATTTATCAGGCTATACGACCGGACTCGATTCGCTCAACGCGAAGCTCGGCGGCTTACACAAGTCCGACCTCGTCATCCTCGCGTCGCGCCCGGCGATGGGCAAGACCAGCCTCGCCACCAACATCGCCTTTTCCGCCGCGCAGCGGTACATCCGCGACATGGCCGACGGTATCGAGCCGGGCCAGTCGAGCGGGGCGGGGGTCGCGTTCTTCAGCCTCGAAATGTCGGCCGACCAGCTGGCGACGCGCGTTCTCGCCGAACAATCGGGGGTCAATTCGGAGGAGCTGCGCAAGGGCAAGATCAGCCAGTCGGAGTTCAACAGCCTCGCCCGTGCGGCGGGTCAGCTGACCGACCTGCCACTCTACATCGACGATACGCCAGCGCTGTCGATCGCCGCGCTCCGCACCCGCGCGCGGCGGCTCAAGCGTCAAAAGGGTATCGGTATTATCGTTGTCGATTACCTCCAGCTGCTCGTTGGGTCGGCCAAGGCGGCGAACGAGAACCGGGTGCAAGAGATTTCTGAGATCACGCGCGGGCTGAAGACGCTGGCGAAGGAGCTCGAGGTGCCGGTGCTGGCGCTGTCGCAGTTGAGCCGTGCAGTCGAGGCGCGCGAGGACAAGCGCCCCCAACTGTCCGACCTGCGCGAATCAGGGACGATCGAGCAGGACGCCGACATCGTGTTGTTCATCTACCGCGAGGAATATTATCACGCGATGAAACAACCCGACGAGGAAGACGTCGCCAAATATGCGACGTGGAAGGAACGCGCCGAAAAACTCCACGGCCTCGCCGAAGTCATCGTCGCCAAGCAGCGCCACGGCTCAACCGGCACCGTCCCGCTCACCTTCCACAAGACGACGACGAAATTCAGCGACCGCGCCAGCGATGCCTATCTGCCGGAACGTTACGAATAGGGATCGTTGCGGGCGGGAAACAAGCGCCACTCGACTGGCACCGATGGCAACCTCGATCGTTCGGCAGGTTCCACTTTGGACGAGCCATCATGATTCGATCGATCATTGCTGCCGCAGCATTATTTGCCGCGGGCGGTGCCTTCGCGCAGGAAGCGCAGACAAGCCACAACCCTGCCGTCAAGGACAGCGCGCCGCACGCCGTCACCGCGCCGGCCAACGGACGCAATTCGTTCACCGAACGCCAGGCGATGAAGCGCCTGGCAAAGGCGGGCTACACCGTGTCGTCGCTGACCAAGGATTCGTCATTCGCGTGGATGGGATCGGCGATGAAGGGCGGCAAGTCCGTCACCGTCGCGCTCGACTACAAGGGCAATGTCACTACTCGCTAGCACTACTTTGGCAGAAGTATAATTTTTGGGATTCCCAAGGGAGGATTTCCCTGATTCATAGGGAGCCAGCTCTTGTGGAGGCTGGCGATGGTA
>JAYTXW010000197.1:0-3198 GCA_043742745.1 Sphingomonadaceae bacterium | reverse complement strand
ACGCCGACGTCGGCGGGGTGGGTCGCGTCGCCCATGGTGAACGCCACCGCGCCGGTCTTCGCGACGCTGAACTGGCCGCCGCTGTACGGGCGGTCGAGGCCGTCGCCGGCGAGGCCCTCGGCAACGACCGTCATCTTGCCGTCGAGCGTGAAGCGCGCGACCTTGGTCACGCCGTGGTCGTCAAACGCGGCGATGATCGACCGCCCGTCGACCGACCAATGCGGCGCGCGGATGCTGCGGTCGAGGTCGCCGCTGATGATGCGCGGGTTCGTCCCGTCGGCGTTCATCACCGTCAGGCGGGCATTCTCATACGCGCGGAGCTTGTCGTCATACCCCACATAGGCGATCAGCTTCCCGTCCGACGACGGCTCGGCGTCACCGTCGGGGCCGACGCGATGGGTGAGCTGGGTCAGCGTTCCGTCCGTAACGGCGACCGAAAAGACCTCCGATTCGTAGGGGTCGCGCTCCCAGTCCTTGCCGTGGTTCGAGCTGAACAAGACGTTCCGCCCATCGTGGCTCCACGCGAGGCCGCCGTCGTCGAACTTGCCGTCGGTCAACTGGCGCGGGGCCCCGCCGTCGGCGGCGACGACGAAGATATGGTCGAAGCCGGGCTTGAGGTCGCCCTCGCCATCGGCACGGAAGGCGACACGGGTGATGACCTTGATCGGCTCGGCCCATTTGGCGCCATCGGGCTTGGTGACGGCGGTGCCGAGCGTCGCGGCAGCGTCGGGCACGAACATCGTGAAGGCGATGCGGCTGCCATCAGGCGACCAGTCCATGTTGCTGGGCGCGTCGGCGAGGCCGGTGATCCGCGCGTTGCGGCCAGACGTCAGCCAGTGAACGAACAGCTGCGGCTTGCCGCCATCGGCGGTGACATAGGCGACCCGGGTGCCATCGGGCGACCAGCGCGGGCGGCTGGCGACACCGTCGAGGAGAGGGCTTTGCGCGCCGGTGGCGATGTCGATCAGCCATATCGTTTTGCGCGCGCCATCGGTCATAATGTCGCCGCTGGTGCGGACATAGGCAATGTGGCGACCGTCGGGGCTGATCTGGACGTCGGTCGCCTGTTCGAGGGCGAAGACATCGCGCGGGGCGAAGGTGGTGGACGCGGCAAGCGCGGGCGCGGCGACACTGAGGAGCAGGGCGGCGAGCAGGCTGGGAAGGGCAGGGCGCATCGCAAATCTCGCTGTCGTTGACGGCTGCGTTATGACCCTTGTCGCCGCCTCCGCACAAGTGTACTAATCGGGCAACACAGTTGCGAGCCGATCATGCGCCGTCACATTCTTTTTCTCGCCAACGTCCTGCCCGTGCTCGCACTCGCCGGATGCAGCGACGATGGCCACGAAACCAAGACGACGGCGACGAAGGACGGTGTCACGACCACCACCGTCACCACCAGCGATGGTGACAACAGCGTCGTCAGCGGGCTGAAGATCGACACTGACAAATTGAAGGCGAACCTCGACATTCCGGGCATCAGCTTTGGCGGCGACCACATGGATATGGACGGGATGAAGCTTTATCCCGGCTCGACGGTGAACGGCGTCCGTGTCCACGCGACCGACAAGCCGGGGGACAAGCAGGGCAGTGTCGTGATGGCATTCACCAGCCCCGCCGCCCTGGCCGCTGTCGCCAAGCACATGGCCGACCAGGCGACGGCGGCAGGCTTCACGTTGAACAGCAATACGACGGCGTTGGTCAGCGGTAGCAAGCCCGACGACGACGGCACCAACCGCTTCAGCGTCACGCTCGCACCAAAAGGCGGCACGACGGTCGGACAGCTGACGATGACGGGAGGAAAGACGAAGGAATAGTTTCTCAGTCCTCCCCCTCGGGGGAGGAATTAAGGCTACCCCCGATACCGGATCAGCCCCTCCTGTGCGACGCTGGCGACGAGCGTACCGTCGGCGGCATAGATCGTCCCGCGGTTGAGGCCACGCGACCCCGATGCACGCGGCGAATCCTGAACGTACAACAGCCAATCATTCAGGTCGGGAGTCGTATGAAACCATATGGCATGGTCGATCGATGCCGCCTGGAGCGCGGGGTCGCTCCAGGCGATGCCGTGCGGCAATAGGCACGAATCGAGGAGCGTCATGTCGCTCGCATAGGCGAGCAGGGCGCGGGCGAGAATGGGGTCGGCGATGACCGGGGCGGCGGCGCGAAACCAGTGATGCGCAACCGGCTTGACCTTCTTCGGCTTGAACGGATCGTACGGCATCACCGGGCGAAACTCGATCGGGCGCTCGCGCGTCGCCCATAGCGTTCGCCATGGCTCGGGCGTCGACGCAGCGGTGGCGGCGAACAGTTCGGCGTCGTTCTTCAACAACGCCGGTGCGGTGACGCGCGGCATCGGCGTGGCGTGCTCGAACCCCGTTTCCGCGATCTGAAACGACGCCGTCAGGCTGAAGATCGGCTTGCCATGCTGGATCGCGGTGACGTGGCGCGTGGCAAAACTGGTTCCGTCGCGCTCGCGCTCGACGCGGTAGACGATGGGCGCCACAGGATCGCCGGGGCGCAGGAAATAGGCGTGGAGCGAATGCGCCAGCCGGTCGGCGCGCACGGTCCGCGACGCCGCGACCAACGCCTGCGCGACGACCTGCCCGCCATAGACGCGCGTCCAGCCCGGATCGCCGACGGGGCCGCGAAACAGGTCGATCTCGAGCGGCTCGAGATCGAGCAGGGCACACAGGTTGCGGACCGCGCTCGCAGGATCAGGCATGGACATGGCGACGCTGACTAGCGGGCGATCGTTGCCGAGCGGTTAACCGGAACCTTCGGACTGCTCACGCGCTTTCGTTTCAGTTCGCAACCATAATGGAAAGGGTTTTTTTTCCATGCTTCGCTATGTACTTATCTTCCTCGTCGTCGCGCTCGTTGCCGGCCTTCTCGGCTTCGGTGGCCTTGCCGGTGCCGCTGTCGGTATCGCCAAGATCCTGTTCTACATCTTCATCGTCCTGTTCGTCGTCGGTCTGATCATGCACCTTGTTCGGGGCAACAGCACGATCTAACCGCGCTGCGGGAACATGACAGGGGCCGTCCGGGAAACCGGGCGGCCCTTTTCGTTGGCGCGATGTTTTGTTTGACTTGAACGAGGGGGTCGCCTAGTTCCGCGCCTCGCAGTTGCGCGGGTGTAGCTCAGTTGGTTAGAGCGCTAGCCTGTCACGCCAGAGGTCGCGGGTTCGAGTCCCGTCACTC
>JAYTXW010000196.1:0-4464 GCA_043742745.1 Sphingomonadaceae bacterium | reverse complement strand
GCGCCGGGTGGGTCGCGCAAGGCGCGGCGCTGCTGCCCCACCTGACGGTCGCCGCCAACCTCGACTACGCCGCCCGCCGCGCCGCGCCGGGGCCATTCGACCGCGCCGACATCGTCGCCCGTACCGGCATCGCGGCGATCCTCGACCGCCGTCCGGCGACCCTGTCGGGGGGCGAGGCCCAGCGCGCCGCGATCGCCCGCGCTCTTGTCGGCCAACCAGCGCTCCTTCTGATGGACGAACCGCTGAGCGGTATCGACGCCGACGCCCGGACCGGGCTGGTCGATGCATTTGCCGGGTTATTTGCCGGCCTCACGGTCCCGGTCGTCTACGTCACCCACGACATCGCCGAGGCCGAACGGCTGGCGACACGGGTGCTTCGGATCGACCGCGGGCGGGTCGTCTAAGACACAGCCTTCACCGTTCCGCGGACGATCAACAAATACATCACTGGCGTCACCACCCGCGACAGGACGGTCGAGCTGATCAGTCCGCCGATGATGACCCACGCGAGCGGCCCGTACAGCCCCGACCCCGATAGCGCGAGGGGCAGCAGGCCGCCGACCGCCGTGACGCTGGTGAGCAAAACGGGGAGGAAGCGGACCTCGCCCGCGCGCTCGATCGCGTCGCGCAACCCCATGCCGTCGGCGCGCAACTGGGTCGTAAAGTCGACGAGCAGGATCGAATTTTTGATCTCGATCCCGATCAACGCGATGAAGCCGATGACGGCGGTGAAGCTGAGCGAGTTGCCCGTCACAAACAGCGCGACGATACCGCCGAAGATGCCGAGCGGGATGACCCCGGCGACGACCGCGACCTCACGAAAACGACCGAATTCGATGACGAGGACGCCAAGGATTCCGAATACCGCGATAGCGATGATCGGCCCCAACCCACCAAAGCTTTTCTTGATCTGCTCGGCCTCGCCGCCGACCGCAAAGCGGTAGCCGGGGGGCAGCTTCATCTTGCCGAGCGCGTCGAACACGGCGGCGTTGACCTTGGCGGTCAGGAACCCCGGCTGGACTTCCGACGACACCTGGATCTGCCGCGCCTGATACTCGCGCTCGATCCGGGGTGGGGCGCTGCCGAGGCGCGGCGTCGCGATCTGGGCGAGGGGGACGGCCCCGCCGTTGGTCGACGGGACATAGATCTGGTTCAGAACCGACACCGGCTGCGCCGCGCCGAGGGGCAGGCGGACGACGACGTTGTAGCTATCGCCCTCGGCATCGCGGAAGCGTCCGGCAGGTTCGCCGACCAGCGCGAGGCGAACCGTTCGGCGGACGACCCCGGGCGCGATCCCGAGCAACGCCGCCTTGTCGGCATCGACGTTGAGATCGAGGCGCGGGCGGTCGACGGCGATCGGGTTGGTGATATCGCGCGTCCCCGGCACGCCACGCATCACCCGCTCGACCTCGAGCGACAGGCGCTTGAGGACGGCCAAGTCGGTGCCGCGCAGCTTGGCGACGATCGGGGCATCGACCGGCGGCCCGTTCTGGAACTGCTTGACGCTGATCTGCGCGTCGGGATTGGCGTCGAACCGCGCCCGCAACCGCGCGATCATCGCCGGGCTGGTGGCGGCGTCCCAGCGGTCCATGACCGCGAGCACCGCGCCGCGATTGGTGCCGCTGATATATGCCTGCTGGTTGTAGTAGATGATCGGATTGCTCTGGCCGACGTTGCCGAGGATCGTGCGGACGGCGGGCTCGCGGCGCAATTCGGCCTCGACGAAACGGACGGCGCGGTCGGTCTGCGCGATCGCCGTCCCCTGCGGCGCGTTGACCTCGACGAGGAAATACGGCGTCTCGGCGGCAGGAAACAGGCTGGTGCCGATGAATGGGACCAGCGCAAACGACGCCGCGCACAGCGCCAGCGCGGCGGTCAGCGCCTTCCACGGGTTGTTGAGCGACCAGTGGAGCGCGGGCGCGTAAAAGCGGTGGATGCCCGACTGGATCGCTTTCAACGCGCGATTGCCATGGTCGCCCGCCGCCGGCGACAGGACACGGCTGGCAAGGAACGGGACGATCGTCAGCGACACGAGGAGCGACCCGGCCACCGTGCCGAACACCGCGACCGGCAGCGAGCGGATGAACTTGCCCGACCCTTCCGGCAGGAACGCCAGCGGCAGGAAAGCAAGCAGCAGGACGCCAGTGCACCCGAGGACGGCGACCGCGATCTGCCGCGTGCCATTGATCGCCGCCGTCTCGCGGTCCTCGCCCTCCCGCAACCGGCGAGCGATATTCTCGACGACGACGATCGAATCGTCGACGAGCAAGCCGAGCGCGATGATGAAGCCGCTGATCGACAACTGGTTGAGGGTGAAGCCCGAAAACGCGAGCACGGCGCAGCCGATCGCGAGGCTGAGCGGGACCGACACCATCACGACGAGACTGGCGCGGAGGCCGAGCGGCAAAAGGGTCAGCAGGACCAGCACCAGCGCGATCCCGAAGTCGCGCGTGAGATACGATAATTTGGTCGAGATATCGCGCGACTGGTCGAAGCCGATCTCGAGCCGGACGTCGGCGGGAAGCTCGTTCCGAAACGCCGTCGCCGTCGCCAGCGCCGCCTCCTGGATATCGAGGACGTTCAGATTGTCCTTCTGCGTCACCGTGACGAAAACGGCGCGCTTGCCGTTGTAGCGGGTGATGTACGGCTGCTGCTCATAGCTCCAGCCGACGGTCGCCACGTCGCGGACGCGGGTGACCCGCCCCGCGCCATTGTCGCTCGTCGCCCGCACCGGCACGGCGGCGACCTCGGCGACCGAGCGGAAGGCTCCGCCGGCCTCGACGTTGACCCGCACGTCACCCGATTGAACCGCGCCAGGCGGCAGGTCGGCCCCGCCGTTCCGCAGCGCATCGGTTACCGCCGCGACCGGCAGGCCGAGTTGCGCCAGCCGCCCAGGATCGACCGCGACGCGCAATTCGGGCGTCGGGATGCCCCACACCTTCGTCTGCCGTACGCCGCCAACCTGATTGAGCCGCTCGCGCAGGTCCTTCGCGATCTTTTCCAGTCGCCGGTACGACGCGGTTTCGCTGACCAGCGCGAACTGGAGCACCGCCGCTTCGGTCGTCCGGAACTTGCGAAACTCGATCTTCGTCACCGACGCCGGCAGCTGGCTGCGGATCGCGTTCACTTCGCGGATGACATCGTCGTAATGTTTGTCGGGGTCGCTCTCCCAATCGAACTGAGCGGCGATGACCGCACTGCTGTCGGACGAGGCGGAGAAGGTGTGGTCGAGGTGGTCAAGGCCCTGGACGACGTCCTCGATCGGCTTGGCGACGGTCTGCTCCATGTCGCTCGGGTCGGCCCCGGGCTGGGTGACGACGATCAGGATGTTGGGGCCGGTGAAGTGCGGATCGACCGAGCGTGGAATGCCGACGAACGCGCTCACGCCGATCGCGCCGAGCAACGCGAACAGGACGAGGGTGATCTGCCAGCGGCGGACCGCGAAATCGATTACGCCCATCGGGTCACGATGCGCTCGCGTCTTGGGCCAGCCGAACCTTCATCCCGTCGCGCAACCGGTCGACCCCGGTCCGCGCGACGCGCTCGCCGGGAGCGAGGCCGCCAGTCACCGTCACCGAACGATCACCGACAGCGCCGAGCTGGACGACGCGCGCGGCAACGGTCCCGGTGACCGGGCGATAGACGTAGACCAGCCCTTCATCGGCGCGCGCGCCAACGACCGCGCTTGCGGGAACGGCGACTGGCCCCGCAACGGCCGCCGGACCGCCGAGCGACGCGGTGCCGATCAATCCGGAACGCAGACCGGGCCGGTCGGGCAGGCGCAATTCGACCTGAAAGGTGCCGGTGCGGTCATCGCCTCGCGCGGCGATTTCGCCGACGGTGGCGGCGATCGGCGTCGGTGACAGTGCGGGCAACAGTACCTGCGCGGGTTGCCCGAGCCGAAGCCGCGCGAGATCGACGTCGCTGACCGCGAGGCGGAGAACATAGCCGCTGCCAACCTCGCCAATGGTGACGATCGGCGTGCCGGCGGCGACCATCTGCCCCGGCTCGGCGCTGCGACGGAGGACGACCCCCACCGCCGGCGCGACGAGCCGCCCGAGCCGCGCATCGAAGCCCGTCTGTGTCACGCGCGACCGCGCGGCGGCGGCGGCGCCATCGGCGGTTTCCATCCGCGTCCGCGTGACCCAGCCTTTGGCCAGCAGCGACTGCATCCGCGCCCGGTCGGCCTCGGCGCGCGCCGCCTCCGCCCGCGCCGACGCGGTCGCGGCGTCAAGCCCGGTGGGATCGAGCGCGGCGAGCGGCTGACCGGTGCCAACTCTTTGGCCTTCGAGAACGCCGATCGAGGCGATCCGCCCGGACGTCGAAAAAGCGAGTTGCGTTTCGCGCTTCAGCCGAACGGTACCTGTCAGGCTGAGCGACCCGATGCCGTCGGCGGGGACGACCGTAGCGAGGGCAACCGTGACAACATCGACCGGCGCGGCGGGCGGCGGTGCGGCGGCATGG
>JAYTXW010000195.1:0-6128 GCA_043742745.1 Sphingomonadaceae bacterium | reverse complement strand
CGGTGGCCGAGTTGACTGCTCTCGCCCCCGTCGCCGGTGAGGAGGCTGACCTCGCCGCGGCACGAGCGACGATGCAAAAGGGCGCGCGGCTCGCGGGCGACCTCGACGCGGTCACGGGCCATCTGCTTGGTTCAGACGGCGCTTTGGCTGGGTTGCGACAGGCGGCGCGGCGGCTCGACCGGCTCGCCCCCGAACACGCGCTGCTTGCCGCCGCGCTGGCCAGTCTCGACCGCGCGATGATCGAGGCAGGCGAGGCCGAGGATGCTCTCGCCGCAGCGGTCGCAGAACTCAGTTTTGCCCCGGACCGGCTCGACGCGACCGAGACGCGGCTATTCGACCTGCGCGCTGCCGCACGCAAGCATCGGGTCGAGCCTGACGCTCTCGCCGATCTGGCGGCCGACTTCGCCGCGAAAACGGCGGCCATCGTCGCCGGTGAGGAGGGGTTGACGACGTTGACCGCTGCAGTGACGACGGCGCGGGCCGTTTTCGACACATCAGCATCGGCTCTGACGATCGCCCGGAAGGCGGCGGCTGCGCGCCTCGATGCGGCGGTGACCGGCGAGCTCGCCCCGTTAAAGCTCGACGCGGCGCGGTTTCGAACGACGATCGCATCGGCACCACCAGGCGCGTCGGGCGTCGATACAGTCATGTTCGAGGTTTCTACCAACCCCGGCGCGCCGTTTGGGCCGCTCGCCCGCATCGCCAGCGGCGGTGAGCTCTCGCGCTTTGTCCTCGCCCTCAAGGTCGCCCTCGCGGCCACGGGGACGGCGGGAACGATCGTGTTCGACGAGATCGACCGCGGCGTCGGCGGCGCGGTGGCGAGTGCAATCGGCGAGCGCCTCGCGCGCCTCGCGCTCACCACACAGGTTCTCGTCGTGACCCATTCTCCCCAGGTCGCCGCACGGGGTACCCATCAGTGGCGGATCGCAAAATCGGTTGACGGTACCGTCACCCGTACCGGCGTCGTCGCGCTGTCCGACGACGAACGCAGCGAGGAGATCGCCCGGATGCTGTCGGGGAACGAAATAACTATCGAGGCGCGTGCGCAAGCGGCGCGGTTACTCGCGACATGACCACGGACCCCCAAGCCGAGCTCGCCGCCCTTGCGATGCAGATCGCCGAGCATGCCGCGCGTTACCACCGCGACGACGCGCCGACGATCAGCGACGCTGAATATGACGCGCTCGTCAGGCGTAATGCCGAGCTTGAAGCGGCGTATCCCGATCTGGTTCGATCCGACTCGCCGGCGAACAGGGTTGGCAGCACGGCGGCGGCGGGGTTCGGTAAGATTATCCACTCGCGCCCGATGCTCAGCCTCGACAACGCCTTTGCTGCCGCCGACGTCGCCGAGTTCGTTGGTCGGGTTCGGCGCTTTCTCCGTTTGAATGAAGACGAACCTGTCATGCTGACGGCCGAGCCCAAGATCGATGGCCTCTCGATCTCGCTGATGTACCGCGACGGTATATTGGTGTCGGCGGCGACGCGCGGCGACGGGTCGGTTGGTGAGGATGTCCTCGCGAATATCCTGACCGTCGGCGATGTGCCGCAACGGTTACCTGCCGGGGCAGCGCGGGTCGTCGACGTTCGCGGCGAAATATATATGGCGAAGGAGGATTTCCTCGCGCTGAATGCCGCGCAGGACGCGGGCGGCGGACGCACCTTTGCCAACCCCCGCAACGCCGCCGCAGGATCGTTACGCCAGCTCGACGTCGCAGTGACGGCGGCGCGCCCGTTGCGTCTTCTTGCGCATGGCTGGGGGGAAATCACAGATTTGCCGGCGCAAACACAATCGGGGGTGATGGCGGCATTCGCATCGTGGGGTTTTCCGGTAAGTGATCGGTTGCGTGTCTGCCCAACGCTCGACGCCGCGCTTGTGGTCTATGACGAGATCGAGCGTGACCGCGCGGCGTTGCCCTTCGACATCGACGGGGTGGTGTACAAGGTCGATCGGCTCGACTGGCAGGCGCGACTTGGGCAGGTCGCCAAAGCTCCGAGATGGGCGCTGGCGCACAAGTTTCCTGCCGAGCGCGCGACAACGCGGCTGGTCGCGATCGACATTCAGGTCGGGCGAACCGGTCAGTTGACTCCCGTCGCGCGGCTCGAACCCGTCGGGGTTGGGGGCGTCATCGTGACCAACGCGACGCTGCATAACGAGGACAAAATCGCGCGGAAGGACGTGCGCGTTGGTGACACGGTCGAAGTCCAGCGCGCCGGGGACGTAATTCCGCAGATCATCGGGCCGGTGCTCGACGGTGGCGAACGTGGCGAAGCCTTTGTCTTTCCAGACTTATGCCCCGCGTGTGGCAGCCTTGCCGCACGTGAAGCGGGGGAAGTCGCACGGCGGTGCACGGGAGGCCTGATCTGTCCCGCGCAGCGTGTTGAGCGGTTGCGCCACTTCGTCGGACGCCGCGCCTTTGACATCGAGGGGTTGGGGGCCGAACGGATCGAGCTGTTCGTTAGCGAGGGCCTCGTTACAACCCCTGCGGACATCTTTCGTCTTGCAGCTCACCGCGAAAGCATTGTCGCGCAGCGAGGATTTGATGCGATCTCGGTCGATAAGCTGCTGGCAGCGATCGACGCGCGGCGGCGGATTGAGCTTGACCGGTTCCTCTTCGCGCTTGGTATTCGCCATATGGGAGAGATAACGGCGCGGGATCTGGCGCGGGCGTTTTTGACCTATGCAGCGTTTTCTGACCGCGTGTCGGCCGCGCTTACGACTCGCGCAGCCAGCGTTGCCGCGATCGGTGAACCCGAGGAAAAACAGCGTATTCGTTCGGCGATGGCGTTGGCCGCTGTGTTCGCCGTCGGCGGTGTCGGGCCGGAGATCGCCGCATCCATCACCGCTTTCTTTGCCGAGGCCCATAATCGCGACCTTGTCGCCGACCTGATCGAGCAAGTTGAAGTGATTGATATGGTTGTCTCAACGCGCGCATCGGCGGTGACGGGGAAGACGGTGGTATTCACCGGAAGCCTCGAAACGATGAGCCGTGACGAGGCGCGGGCCCAGGCGGACCGACTGGGTGCACGGGTCGCGGCGTCGGTGAGCGCGCGAACCGATCTGGTCGTTGCGGGTTCCGGCGCCGGGTCGAAGGCGGCGAAGGCGGTGGCGCTTGGGATCGAGGTTATCGACGAGGCGGCGTGGACCGCAATTGTAACCGCAGCGGCAAATCCATAGCGGACCCGAGGCGGGGCGTGCGCGGACCCGATGCGGGCCGGGGGTCCGCGCTGCGCGGCCCTACCGCGGCCCCTTTCGCGCCCGGAGAACGAGCGTCGGCCATTCGTCAGCGTCGATGCGGTCGACGAGGCAGCAGCCTCGATTGACATAGGCGGCGGCGACGGCGCGCGCCTGGGTCGTCAGCAACCCGGCGAGGACGAGCGATCCGCCCGGGGCCAGCGCCGCCGTGACCGCTCCCGCCATCGCGATCAGTGGCGCGGCGAGGATGTTGGCGGTGATGAGGTCGAACGGGCCGCGCAAGCGGGGGTGGTGGCCGCCCGCCGCGACGAGCGCATCGATTGCGCCAGGCCCGCGTCCGGCCCGCACACCGTTGGCGCGCACGTTGGCGCGGGCGACGGCGATGGCAACGGGGTCGATGTCCGACGCGACGACGCGCGCGCAGGGCCAGCGCCGGACGGCAGCGATCGCCAGGACGCCGGTTCCCGTGCCGAGGTCGGCGATGCGGGTGAAGCGGTGGCGCGCTGCGAGGCGGTCGATGGCGACCAGGCAGCCGCGCGTCGTGAAATGCTGACCGGTGCCGAACGCCAGCCCCGCCTCGATGCGGATGCCGATGTCGCTGGCGCGGACGGCGGCGGCGTGGGCGGCGGTGTGGACGACGAAACGTCCGGCGCGGACCGGCGCGAACCCGGCCTGGCTGAGGGTGATCCAGTCGGTGTCGGCGAGCGCCTCGACCATCGCGCTCCCCGCCGCCGCCGACGGCGCGAGCGCGTGGAGCACAGCGAGGTCGGCGGCGGTCGGGGCTGCCGTGAAATAGGCGTCGAGCGTCCAGTCGTCGGGGCGCGACGGGTCGGGCTCGTTGGTGAGGAGCGTCGGCGGATCGGCGGCATCGGGGAAGGGGTCAGCGAACGGCAGCGCCTCCGCCTCGGCGCGGGTGACGGCCAAGCGCACGCGCCAGGTGGTTGGGGTCGCCAGCACCTGCGCCTCCCCCGTCACCGAACGTAGCTCGCGCCGTTCACATCGAGCACCGCACCGGTCAGCGACGGCGGCGCGTCGAGCGCGAGCCAGCGGATCGTCTCGGCGACCTCGGCGGCGTCGGCGACGCGGCCAAGCGGGATGTCGGCGAGCAGGCGGTTGCCGCCGCGCGACGCGAGATAATCCGCCGCCATGCCGGTCATCGTGAACCCCGGCGCGACGACGAAGGCGATCACCCCGTCGGCGGCATAGGCGCGGGCAATCGTGCGCGTCATCGCGACCATCCCGGCCTTCGCGGCGGCATAGTGCCAGTGGTCGGGCGAATCGCCGCGAAAGGCGGCGCGGCTGGCGACGTTGACGATGCGCCCGCCGCCGATCGCGCGGAAATGCTGCACGGCGCGGCGCGACAGGTCGGCGGCGGCTTGCAGGTTGATCCGCCACGACCGCTCCCATGCGCTCGCCCAGTCGGCATCGTCGCCGTCGAGCGCGACGCCCTCGAACACCCCGGCGTTGTTGACCAGCACATCGATCCGCCCGCGCGCTTGGTCGAGCGCCGCGTCCCACAGCCGGTCGCCCGACCCCGGTTCGGCCAGGTCGACGCCGATCACCCCCGGCCCGTCACGGCTGCCATGGCCGATGACGGTCGCCCCGGCGGCGGTGAGGGCGCCGTGGGCGGCGGCACCGATTCCGCGCGTGCTGCCAGTAAGGAGGATGTTGGTCATGGCGATGGGGTAGCGGAGCGACGGCGGTGCGGGAAGGGCGGCGCGGCTATGCCGATGTTGCGGCGCGCGCGGCGCGGCGAGCGACGCGGGCGTTGGCGCGCACCCCCGCCGTCGCGAGCGGGTCGACGAGGGCGGCGTAGCGGGTGAACAGATGCTCGACGCGGTCGCGGTCGGACCCGAACGCTTCCGCGCGGTACAGCCGGTCGACGGCGCGGTCGAGCGCGGTGTGCGCGGCGCGCAGGTCGGCGGGCATCGTCAGCGGATCGTATAGGATGGCGAGGTTCGCCGTCGGGTGGTTGGCGCGCGCGGCGAGGACGGCGTCGGCGAGGGCGGCGACCTTCGCCCGCTGCGCCTCGGTCGCGGCGGGCCATGGGAAGGTGTTGTAGACCAACCCGATCGAGTAGCGATAATCGCTCTTCAGCCGCCCGCCGATGTGGCTGAGCCACGCCATGTGCATTCGGCTGGTAAGGATGCCGAAGTCGAAGGGGGTGGCGTCGGGCATGACTTGAATGAGGTTAGAAGGGATCGTTGGTGGGTTCAGCCAACCTATAGGGACATAGTCGCGTCGCTCCGAGCTAACTTCGGGTACAACCAGGAAAGGTGTTTGCGGGATCGTTGTTACTTCAAATTCTCGCGGATAAATCGCTAATTTCCGCGTGGCTGCTTTCTTGCTACACAGGCGAAACTTCTGCACGGCTGCGATACGCTCTAAAGTCCTAGGCAGTTTCGCGAGAACATCGGGGTCCGCGTCCGTTAACGATAATATGAAACGTCCCGCACCGTGGATAAATTCGATCGAGCCAATCAAAGGCACCATGAAGCGAGTGGCATCCGGCTCTGCCTGTAAGAAATGCGAACGCGCGGCGGCACTGAAAATGTAATGCCCGCCGTCAACGACTTTGCTTCCCATCCGCATAGCCGGAGCGTCCGTCAGAGGCTGGCGAGAGTCTCGCACTGTCAAATGCCTCGTAACCATCGTCCGCGCCTCGAACAGATACGCCGGCAGCGCGGCGTGGCGCGTCTCGACGCCTGCGCCCTTGCCGTTGTCGTAGTTGAACAGGCGCTTCTCGACCGGCTCGGCGTCGCGATGGGCGAGGCCGACGATGACGACGTGGACGTGCGCCTTGCCGCGCGCCTCGCTGTCCCAGATGAAGCTCCGGTGGGCGAAAGCAATCTCGTACCCGGCGCGAAAGACGACCGGCCAGAGTTGCGCGACCTGCTCGCCTTGGCAGATCGAGTTGGTCGCGACGAAGGCGATC
>JAYTXW010000194.1:0-2540 GCA_043742745.1 Sphingomonadaceae bacterium | reverse complement strand
CCTGCGTGGACGCGCCGCCGCGATCGACGTTTACGAACCCACGGACGACCTCGACCATGCCCGCGAGCTGCGTTCGCTCTATTGGGCGTTCCGGACGGGGGACGACGGTGCGCTGAAACAGATGCAAATCATTGCCGAAGCGCGTCCAAACGACCATGCCCTTGCGTATCTGGTACATCGGTTGACCGAGTCCGGTCCCGATGGGGCAACGATTTTGGAGTGAAGCGATGATGACGCGACTTTTTCTGACGATTTCGACCCTTGCGCTGGCAACCGCCGCGAACGCGCAACTGCTTGTCGTCCGCGCCACCGGGCCGTCGGCGGCGAATTATGCGCCGGGCAAAATGCTTCCGGCGACCGGCACCGTAACGCTCGCGGGCGGCGACGAGGTCGTCGTCATGGACAGTGGAGGCACGCGCGCGCTCAAAGGTCCCGGCACGTTCCCGGCGAAGGGCGTCGGGCAGGCGGCGGGGCTCGGCACGATGCTCGCCAGCCTCGGCGACCGGACGACCAGCCGCATGGCACGCACCGGAGCGATTCGCGGCGGTGGCGGTGCGCCAGCGCTGCTGCCCAGCCTGTGGAGCATCGACACGACGACCGGGGGAACATTCTGCCTCGTTCCCGGTGGCGATGCCCAACTTTGGCGGGCCGAGACGAGCGGCGCCGCGTCGGTTCCGCTGCGTAAGGGCGATGACGGCCGCCCTGCCTACGCCAGCTTCGCATCGGGTGCCGCGACGACGGCGTGGCCCGCCGCCAACGCTCCGCGCGCCGACGGTGAATATCTGGTCGGCCCCGACGCCAACGCGCAGTCGGTGACGATCCACATCCTGCCCGATGCGCCCGCCGACCTCGCCGCGCTCGCCGCCGCGTTCGGGCGGAGCGGGTGCCAGCGCCAGATCGCCTTCCTCCGCGCAGCGGCGGGACCAACTGCGCCGTAGGTCAGACGTCGCTGCCCGCGACGAGGGTCAGACGTCGCTCCCCGCGACGAGGATCGCTGCGAGGAGCAATACCCCCGCCTGATCGTCGGCGTCGAAGCGCGCGCGCACCGGGCTGTCGAGGTCGAGGACGCCGATCAGCCGGTCGCCGTCGACCAGCGGCACGACGAGTTCCGACCGTGACGCCGGATCGCACGCGATATGGCCGGGAAAGTGGTGAACATCATCGACCCGGATGGAGTGGAGGGTCGCGGCGGCCATGCCGCACACCCCTTTGCCCACGGCGATGCGGATGCACGCCGGACGGCCCTGGAACGGACCGAGGACCAGTTCGCCGCCGCGCAGCAGGTAAAAGCCCGCCCAGTTGAGGTCGGGCAGCGCGCCGAAAATCAGCGCGGCGGCGTTGGCGGTATTGGCGATCCAGTCGCGCTCGCCCGTCATCAGCCCGACAAGCTGGCGCGCGACCTCGTCGTATAAATCCGCCTTCGTTGTCGTCGCTTTCATTTCGTCCGCGAACATGGTCAACCTCCGCCTCGCGGCCCGGCCGCTGGCAGACAAAAGGACATTGGCGATGGCAGCGCAAGATCAGATGCCGATTGGATCGGGGTTCGGGCGACACACGACCGCCGCCGAAATCCTTTCCGGCGTCGACCTCCACGGTAAGAACTTCATCGTCACCGGCGGCTATTCGGGGATCGGTGTCGAAACCGTCCGCGCGCTGGTCGGCGCGGGCGCGGCAGTCACCGTCCCGGCGCGGTCGCGCGCCAAGGCAGAGGCGGAACTGGCGGGGGTCGACCGGGTGACGGTCGCCGACATGGACCTCGCCGACCTCGCCAGCGTCCGCCGCTTTGCCGCCGCTTTCGTCGCGAGCGGTGTCCCCCTCCACGGGCTGATCAACAATGCCGGGATCATGGCGTGCCCGCTCGAACGAATCGGCGACGGGTGGGAATCGCAGTTCGCCGTCTGCCACCTCGGCCATTTCGAACTGACCCGCGGGCTCGAGGCGAGCCTGACGGCGGCAAACGGTGCGCGCGTCGTCGCGCTGTCGTCGACCGCGCATATCCGCAACGGCGTCATGTGGGACGACCCCAATTATCACACCCGCGACTATAATAAGTGGGAGGCCTATGGGCAGGCGAAGACCGCCAATTCGCTGTTCGCCCTCGGCGTCGACGCGCGCTGGCAGGGGGCGGGCATCCGCGCGTTTGCGGTCCACCCCGGCGGCATCTTCACTCCGCTGCAGCGCCACCTCGCCGACGAGGAAATGGTCGCGCTCGGGTGGAAGAATGCCGACGGCACCGTCCCACCGGCGATCGCGGGCATGTTCAAAACCCCCGAAGCCGGCGCGGCGACGAGCGTATGGGCCGCCGTCAGCCCGCAGCTCGACGGACGCGGCGGCGTTTATTGCGAGGATTGCGACATCGGCCAGCTGGCCACCGCCGACAGCCCGCGCTGGGCGCACGTCCGGCCATGGGCGTGCGACCCCGAAGGTGCCGACCGCCTGTGGACGATGACCGAGGCGATGATCGCCGCCGCGTAAGCCGAGACGGCACCGGCCCGCGCCCCCGCCCGACCACCCAAGGATCATCCTGGACGGGTGGTCGG
>JAYTXW010000193.1:0-7231 GCA_043742745.1 Sphingomonadaceae bacterium | reverse complement strand
AAGCTCGTCGGCATCGTCACCAACCGCGACGTCCGCTTCGCGGAAAACCCCGAACAGCCGGTCAGCGAGCTGATGACCCATCAGGGACTCGTCACGGTGTCACCGGGGGTGACGCAGGACGAGGCGCGGCGGCTGCTCCACGCCCACCGGATCGAGAAACTGCTGGTGGTTGACGCAGGCTATCGCTGTATCGGGCTGATCACTGTCAAGGATATCGAGCGCGCGGTAACCTACCCGAACGCGACTAAGGACGCGACCGGGCGGCTGCGCGTCGCCGCTGCGACGACGACCGGCGATGCCGGTTTTGCCCGGACCGAGGCGCTGATCGACGCCGAATGCGACCTGATCGTCGTCGACACCGCGCACGGCCATTCGGTCCATGTTTCTGCCGCTGTCGAACGGATCAAGCGTCTGTCGAACAGTGTGCAGGTCATTGCAGGCAACGTCGCCACTGCCGAGGCGGCGCGCGCGCTCGCCGGGGCCGGGGCCGACTGTATCAAGGTCGGCATCGGGCCGGGGTCGATCTGCACGACGCGGATCGTCGCCGGAGTCGGGGTGCCGCAGTTGACCGCGATCATGGACGCCGCCGAAGCCGCGATGAAGCTCGGCATCCCGGTGATTGCCGACGGCGGACTGCGGACCAGCGGCGACATCGCCAAGGCGCTCGCGGCGGGCGCGGCGGCGGCAATGGTCGGGTCGATGCTGGCGGGAACGACCGAGGCGCCGGGCGAAAGCTTTCTGTTCCAGGGGCGGACGTACAAGTCGTACCGCGGCATGGGGTCGGTTGCGGCGATGGCGCGCGGGTCGGCCGATCGTTATTTCCAGCAGGATATCAAGGACCAGCTCAAGCTCGTCCCCGAAGGGATCGAGGGGCAGGTCGCGTACAAAGGGCCCGCGAAGGATGTGTTGCACCAGCTCGTCGGCGGGCTGAAGGCGGCGATGGGCTATACTGGCGCGGCGACGATCGCCGACTTCCAGCGCCGCGCCCAGTTCATCCGCATCACCAATGCGGGCTTACGCGAAAGCCACGTCCACGACGTCGCGATCACCCGCGAAGCGCCGAATTACCCGACATGACGCGCAGCGTCGGACCTATAGCATGACACCCGGTGCCCGCGTTCAGGCCGCGATCGACTGCCTCGACCTGATCGCCACCGCCGCGCGTGAGGGCGGGGCTGCCGCCGACACCGTCATCGCCCGCTATTTCGCGACCCGACGCTTTGCTGGGTCAAAGGACCGCCGGGCGGTGCGCGACCTGATTTTCGCCGTCGTCCGCACGGTCGGCGACTGTCCGGCGAGCGGGCGCGGTGCGCTGATCGGCTATGCCCGGGCGATCGACCCCGACCTCCTCGCGCTGTTCGGGTCAGGCGGTCACGCGCCGGCCGCGATCGAGGCGCGCGAACCGGCGTCGACCCCGTCGCTCGCGCCGACGTGGCTATTGGCGAAACTCGTCGTCCGGTTCGGCGACGACACGCCGCGACAGGCGGCGGCGTTGCTCGGGCGCGCGCCGCTCGATCTTCGGGTGAACACGCTGAAGGCAACCCGCGACGATGTCGTCATTGCCGGGGCGGAGCCGACGCGCTTTGCGCCCAATGGGCTACGGCTGACCAAGGCGTTCGATGTCGAGGCAAGCGAGGCATTTCGCTCCGGCCTGATCGAAATTCAAGACGAGGGCAGCCAGCTCGCGGTGGCCGCGTGTGAGGCGCAGCCGGGGATGACCGTCGTCGATCTGTGCGCGGGGGCTGGCGGCAAGACGCTCGCGATCGCGGCGGCGATGGGTAACGATGGGCGGCTGATCGCCACCGACACCGATCGCGGGCGGTTGCAGCGGATGGGGCCGCGCCTCGACCGGGCGGGGGTAACGATCGTCGACCGCCGCCTACTCGATCCGGGGCGCGAAACCGACGGGTTGGGCAATTTGGCCGGGGTGGCCGACCTTGTCCTGATCGACGCGCCGTGTTCGGGGACGGGGACGTGGCGGCGCAACCCCGAGGCGCGGTGGCGGCTGACGCCAACACGGCTGACGCGACTGGCCGAGGCGCAGGCGCGGCTACTCGCTCTCGCGGCGCCGCTCGTGCGTTCGGGCGGGGGCATCGTCTATGTCGTCTGCTCGCTCCTACCCGACGAGGGTGAAGCGGCAATCGACGCCTTTCTTGCGCATAACTTGGACTTTATTCGTCAACCTTTGCGCAACCTTTCGCCCGGTCCGGTCGTAAACCAACTGGTACTGACACCGGGGGACCAGGGGTGCGACGGATTCTACATCGCGCGGGTGACGCGGGGCTGCTAGGCTTCGCTGCCACGACGGAGCAGAGTGATATGCGTAAAATGTTGATCGCGGGGGCGTTGTTGCTCGCCGGAACCGTCACGTCGGTCGCGGTCGGGGCCGCGCGCGACGATGCACCGAACCCGGTGGCGTCGCGCTGGCTGGCGATAGGGGAGGCGGCGTTGGCCGCGAAGCACCCGGTCGACGCAATCGATGCATTCGAAGCGGCCCTCGCGGTCGATCCCAAAAGCGCCCCGGCGTTCGTCGGCATCGCGCGGGCGTATGATGCGCAGGCGCTCCCCGGGCGGGCGATCCGTTATTATCGTGAGGCGCTCGCGCTCCAGCCGAACGATCTCGGCGCGCTCGAGGGCCAGGGCAAGGCGATGATCGCGCGCGGGGCGACGGCACGGGCGCGGGTCAACCTCGATCGCATCAAGACGCTGTGCAAGGGCGAATGCCCGGCGGCCAAGCGGTTGGAGACGGCGCTCGCCGCACCGCCGCTGCCGGTCCTCCACCCGATCGCGAGCAACGAACCGACCAAGCCGGTGGTGACGAAGAACTAGAGTGCCGCGTCGGCGTGCCGGACGGCGACCGTGCCTGACGGCGTGCACGAACGCCGTCAGCTTCGCGGCATCGATGCGGCGATCGGTGCGAACGCCGGAGCATAGGTCGACCCCAAAGGGGCGGACCATCCGAATGGCGTCGGCGACACTGTCGGCAGTAAGCCCGTTCGCAAATGACCGCTCGCGGCGATAACGGCGCACGAATTGCTTGACTAGTAGGCATTCATTTGGTGCAGACTCCGGATGAGCGCCGCACATTCCCCATCGCCGCCCTCCGGGGTTCCCGCCGTCGCTGCCGCGCCGCCGTCGCCCAAGCGGCCACCGTCGATCGCCGACTGTTTGCACGACGCGAAGCACCGGATCGACGGGTGGACACCGGTCAAGGTCGCCGCCTTTATCGCCTGTCTTGCCGATGCCGGATCGGTGACGAAGGCCGCCGCCTACGTCCGGATGACGACCGCGTCATGCTATACCCTGCGCAACCGGCCCGGCGGCGAACCGCTCGCCGAGGCGTGGGAGACGGCGCTGTCGACGCGCCACGAAATGCTCGCCGACGTCGCCGTCGACCGCGTCCGCGACGGCGTCGAACGCATCCGCTGGTATCGCGACCGAATGGTCGGGGTCGACCGCATCTATAGCGACCGGCTGCTCATCCACATGCTCGACGCGACCGACCCAGTCCGGCGGCGCGAACGGGCGGCGGCGCTCGCTGCGTCGGCGGCGACACTGCCCGCCGCACCGGCGGCGGTGCTGCCCGCGGTCACGAAAGAGCCCGCCGTGCTGGCGTCTGGCCCGCCCGATCAACCTGTCACGATGCTCGCGCATGACCGGGATAGTGCGCAGGCGGCAAGCGATCTTACCGGCGACGCGGAATGCCCCGACGAATGCGGCCCCGACTGTCCGCCCGGGTGCGGCGCAAATTGCCTCGCCTACGCCGCGCTCGCCGCCGAGCGCGCCGACGAAGACTGGCTGCCGCCCGCCATCATCGCCGAGATCGATCGGCGAACGAATGTGGCCCTCGGGCGGACGACGCGGATCGACAGCGGCTGAAAACCGACGTCATGGGCGCTTACTTCGCTTACTTGTTCATATTTGCGTGCGGCGACACTTCAGGTAATTTGGGCGACTAAGGCGACGAACTCCGCGACCGTCAGCGTCTCCGCCCGCCGCGCCGGGTCGATGCCGGTGGCGGCGAGCGCCTCGATTCCGCCCGGCAGACCACGCAGGCTGGCACGGAGCATCTTGCGCCGCTGGCCAAAGGCGGCGGCGGTCAGGCGTTCGAGCGTGGCGACAGGGATGTCGCCCAACGGGGGGGCAGGGACGATGTGGACGACCGACGACGTCACGCTTGGCGGCGGAGTGAAAGCGTGGGGACTGACGTCGAACGCGATGCGCGGGGCCGATCGCCACTGGCTGAGGACGGCGAGGCGGCCATAGGCGTCGTCTCCCGGCGCGGCGACGATCCGCTGCGCGACCTCCTTCTGGAACATCACCGTCAGGCTGGCCCACCACGGCGGCCATGGCCCCGTCAGCCAGCGGATGAGAAGCGCAGTGCCGATATTATACGGCAGGTTGGCGACGACGTGGACGGCTTGGTCGACGAAGCGCGCGGCTTCGTCCTGCGCCATCGCATCGCCAGCAATGATGGTCAGTCGCCCGCTGGCAACGGCGGCGAGTTCGGCGAGGGCAGGGAGGGCGCGGTCGTCGCGCTCGATCGCCGCCACGCTCGCCCCGGCGCGGAGGAGGGCGCGGGTCAGGCCGCCGGGGCCGGGGCCGACTTCGTAGACGGTCGCCCCCGCGAGCGGCCCGGGGACGCGGGCGATGCGGTCGAGGAGGTTGCCGTCGAGGAGAAAATTCTGGCCGAGGCTCTTCTTCGCGGCAAGGCCGTGGCGGGCGATGACCTCGCGCAGCGGCGGCAGCGTATCGAGCGTCGGTCCATCAGTTCGTGGGGCACTCATCCGCGCCGTCGTTCCGCCGCCGCCCCGGCGAGGCAGATCGCGGCGATCATCGCCGCGGGCGACGCGAGGCCGCGTCCGGCGATATCGAACGCCGTACCGTGATCGGGCGAGGTGCGGATGATCGGCAACCCGAGCGTGACGTTGACGCCATCGTCGAAGTGAATCGTCTTCAGCGGGATCAACGCCTGATCGTGGTACATGCAGATCGCCGCGTCATAAGTGGCGCGCGCGCGGGGGTGGAACATCGCGTCGGGCGACAATGGCCCGACGGCGTCGATCCCTTCGGCGCGGAGGATTTCGATCGCCGGGGCGATTATGTCGATCTCCTGCCGTCCGAGGGTACCGCTCTCGCCGGCATGGGGGTTCAGCCCGGCGACGGCGAGGCGGGGGGCGTCGATCCCGAAGTCGCGCTGCAATCCGCGATGGACCACGCGGCACCGTGCAACGATAAGCTCGGTCGTCAGGACGGTCGCCACCTGCGCCAGCGGGGTGTGGATGGTCACCGGCACCGTCCGCAGCGACGGCCCGGCGAGCATCATCGCGACGTTGCTCGCGGTCATCCCGCAGCGTTCGGCGATGAATTCGGTCTGGCCGGGATAGTTGAACCCGATCGCGTACAATTGTGCCTTCGACACCGGCCCGGTGACAACGCCGGCGGCGGTGCCGGCGCGCGCGAGGCCGACGGCGATTTCGAGACTGTCGAGGGCACAGCGCGCGCCCGGCAGGTTGGGGCTCCCGGGGATGATCTCGCCGGGGTCGTCAACCTGGATCAGCGGCAGTGCGTGGGGAAACATCGCCGCCGCGTCGCCCGGTGCACCAAGGACGACGATCGGCCCGTCCCACACCGCCTTGACCGCGCGCAGATCACCGATCGCGAAGAACGGCGGCACCGCGTGCGCGGCCCGCGCGGCCCACGCCGCCGCAACGACTTCCGGACCGATACCTGCCGGATCGCCGAGCGCGACCGCCAGCGGCGCGATGGGCACAGCCACCGACCCCGGCCTAGCGATAGTCGACGATCGCGTCGCGCCGCAGATCGCGCAGGTAGCGGCGTGCGCGCATGTTGACCCGCTCCTCGTTCATCTGGCTGTAGACGGCGTCGAAGCTTGGCTCGGCAACCTTGACCGCACGGTCGTCGCGCCCGCACAGGACGAGGACGCGCAAGCCCTCGTTGGCCGACCCGAACGGCGGCGTCGCCTGTCCGATCGACAGCTGCTTCATCAGGTTTTGCAGCGCCGACGGCAGGTCCTTGATCGCGATCGCATCGTTGACCGCGACCTCGGCGCCAAGGTCCTTCGCGACCGCCTCGGCGCGGCCGCAGCCGCCCATGTCCTGGGTCGCCGCCTTGAACTTGGCGACAACGGCCTCGCCTTCGGCCTGGCTGATGCCGGGGCGCAGCGGGAGCGAGAGCTGCTTGAGGCTGAGGACCGCGTCGTCGGGGTTGCCCGACAGCACCTGCCGCTTGCCGATCAACGCCATGATCGCGACCCCGCCGGTCACCGGAATTGGATCGCTGACGCCGGTTTTGGGATCGCCGGGCGTCAGTTTGACGACTGTCGGGGCGACGGCGTCGTTCAACTGTTCGGCGCGCACCCAGCCGAGATCACCGCCAAGTCCCGCCGATGATGCCTCGGAAAACTGGCGGGCGTAGGCGACGAACGACGCGCCGCCACGGATCTGGCCGACGATACGGTCGGCGTCGGTCATCACCCGGGCGGCGGTTTCGGGCGTCGCCGTCAGGAAGATCTCGCCGACATGATATTCGTCCTTGCCCTTGGCGGCGGTTAGCTTGGCGATCACCGCCTTGACCTCGTCGTCGCCGACGTTGACCTGGGGTTCGACGGTACGCCGCAACAGCTTCGACCACGCCAGTTCGCCGCGAATCTGCCCCTTGATCGATTGCGGCGACGACCCCGCCTCGCGCAGGAAGTCGACGAAGGTGCCGTTGGCATTCTTGAAGTTCGCCGCGACCCGGTTGTACGCGCTGTCGACCTCGGCATCGCTCAGCTTGATGTCTTTGCTCGCCGCTTCCTGGATCTCGAGCTTCTCGTCGATCAGGTTGCGAAGGACCTGGAGGCGCAGGCGGACCTTTTCCTCGGCATCGATCTTGCCGCCGTTCGCCGCGACGACGAGGTTGAGCCGCTGTTCGACGTCGGTGTCGGTGATGACGGCACCGTTGACGATCGCCGTCGCCTTGCGCAGGTTGGGGTCGAAGTCGGCCAGCGCGGCCGCGTCGGGCAGAACAAACGCCGTGTCGGGTGAGTTGTCGACCGGCGGAGCATTCTGCGCCGTCAGCGGGGTCGCCAGCCATACTCCGGCGAGCGCCATTGCCAGCGTTGTACGCACTCTCATCGATTTCTCCTGAAGGCCTTGCCGCCTTCGGTCCAATTCAGCGCTCGTTTATACATGACGCGCCGGTTCCGCAAAGGTCGGGCGGGTCGAAG
>JAYTXW010000192.1:0-1781 GCA_043742745.1 Sphingomonadaceae bacterium | reverse complement strand
GGGTCGGGCGCCATGTCCCCGCCAGACATGGCGAGACGGTCGGCGGTGAAGAAGGCGCGCGCCCGGTCGACGGCGCGGGTGGTTTCGAGCGCGTCGTAGCGAACCTGGGCGGCGCGCAAGCGATTGCCCTCGGCATAATGGGCGAAGGCTGCTGCTGCCTCGCGGCGGTCGGCCTGCGCCTTGCCAAGCGCGAATTCGAGGTGGAGCCGATCGTCGTCGGCGAGGTTTCCACCCAGCGCCGCCGTCATTGCCGCGACGTCGGCGGTATCGAAGGCGACGGTCTTCAGGTTGGCGAGGCTCCACCACGCTTCGCCGAGCGTTGGCGCTTGGACGATCGCTTCGCGGTATGCGGTGATCGCCTCGTCTGTCCGCCCGACAGTCTTGAGGGCGTGGCCATAGCTCATCCACCCCTTCGGTTGGGCGGGGAAGTCGGCGAGCAGCGTACGGTACGCCTCGAGACTGGCATCGAACTCCCCGAGCCGGGCGAGGGCGGCGGCGCGGAGGTTGCGGTAGCTCGGGTTGGCGGGGTCGTCCGCCAGCAGGCGGTCGATCTCGGCGAGCGCGTCGGTCGACCGCGACCGGCGGTGGAGGATCGTCGCCAGGTTGAACCGCGCCTCGCGGAACGACGGCGCGAGGTCGAGCGCGCGGCGCAGCAACGTCTCGGCATCGGCATAGCGCCCAAGCCGTCCCGCCAGTTCGGCCAGCATTCGCATCGCTGCAACATCGGTCGGGTGCGCCTTGAGACGGGGGCGCAGCAGCCGCTCGGCGACCGCGATCCGCCCGTCGGACAGCGCCGCCGCCGCTGCCATCAGGTCGGCATCAGCCACGCCCGCTGCCACGGCAGCGCAATGCGCCGCGTCCCCCCCGGCGCGGTCGCCCGCCGCGATCAGGCGGTCACCGCGCGCCTGCCAGTCGGCGGATGTCGAGATCACCGCGGGTAGCAAACGCTTAAGTTCACGGAAATGTCGCGGATTTCATATTTTTGGTGAACTTAAGGGGCAAAATGGGCAGGTCAGGGGGCGATCGTCGCTGTTCGTCTGCGTCGCCAACTCGCCGTCTCCCCCCTCGCTCTAACGATTAGTATGACACGGAGGATATACTGTAGGACAGCGTAATTTTGCCCCGACCGTTGTCATCGGTGCCCCGCTCGCGCTAGGTTCGGAGTACGTGGAGGGGATGACGATGCGACGCTTGTTAACGCTCGGTCTGGCGGCGCTGCTTCCACTCGCCGCCGCCGCCGCCACGCCGCACCCGCAGGCGGAGGCATCGGCGCTCGATCTTGCCAAGCGCGCAATCGCGCTGCGCTCGGTGCGCGGGCCAGGCAACGCGACGCCGCAGGTCGCTGCATTGTACAAGGCAGCACTCGTCGCGGGCGGGTTCGCCGATAGCGACGTGACGGTCGTTCCCGTCGATGACACCGCCTATCTCGTCGGCACATGGCGCGGGTCCGACCCAACGCTCAAGCCGCTGGTCATCTCGGGCCATATGGACGTCGTCGAGGCGAAGCCCGCCGACTGGACCCGCGACCCGTTTACGCCCGTCGTCGAGGGCGGCTACCTCTACGGACGCGGCGCGACCGATATGAAGTTAGACGGCACGGTCGCGATTGCCGCGCTCGTCGAACTCCGCCGCGAGGGGTATCGCCCGCGCCGGTCGATCGTCATCGAATTCTCGGGCGACGAGGAGACGGTGATGAAGACGTCGGCGATCATCGCGGAGAAACTGGCGAACGCCGACCTCGTCCTCAACATCGACGGCGGTGGCGGGACACTCGACGAAAA
>JAYTXW010000191.1:0-4792 GCA_043742745.1 Sphingomonadaceae bacterium | reverse complement strand
GGCCCCAGCGACCGCCTGTTGGAAATGTGGTTTAGCGGCGGGCGGGGGAAGGCTCAACCCCTGATCGCGGGGTCGCTTCGCCACGATTCAGTCCGCGTCGGACGGTTGCCTTTCCGGATTAATGGGTGCACGATATATAAGTGAAGGTCACTTTCGATCCGGCGAAGGACAATATCAACCGGCGCAAGCACGGCATATCTTTGCAAACCGCAACCAACTTCGACTGGGAGACTGCGATCGAGCGCGAAGATGACCGGTTCGATTACGGCGAGCGTCGCTTCGTCGCCGTCGGCCTGATCGCCGCCCACCTTCACGTCATGGTCTTCACCGAAGGGCCCGACGACGATGCCATCCGGGTCATCAGCCTGCGACCGGCCGAGAAACACGAAACGAGGTATTATCATGGACAAGTTTGACCCAAAAATCCACGACGACAACCCGCCGCTCGATGCCGCCTTCCTGACCGGAATGACCCCGTCCCGGCGCGGACGCCCCCGGCTGGAGACCCCGAAGGTCGAAGTTAAAATCCGTCTCGATGCGAGCACCGTCGAGCATCTGCGCGTCAGCGGTCCGGGATGGCAGACTCGGGTGAACGCCGTGCTGGGACAGCTTGTCGCCGATGGACGGATATGATTGCTGGGGTAACTTCAGGCGTACAAGGACGGCCTTAGCGACTGCCCATCGGAGACGTGGGTTAGCGGCAGCGGGGCAGGCTCAACCCAGATCGGGGAGCCGCTCTTATGAGCGTCTCTGAACCGCGATATCGCCCTTGAGACAGTTAGAAATAATAGCGTGCTTAGTGTCTTCGGCATGATACGCGGAAAATCCGCCCAAAAAACTACACACGAATCCTAGCGTAAGGGTGAACATCGCTATCGTTTGGCAAATTCCATGAGTCTTATGAAATTTGTTTGCCTCAACATTATTACTATATTCAGCAGATTGAATGCTGTTGGCATAAAAAAGCTGCGATAGATATCCAACAGCCATCGTTATTGCATTGAGTAATGATGCAAGCCCAAATAACAACGCTGCAACGCTGAAGTCGGCGCTATATGATGCAGAACTCATCAAAGCAATCAACGCCGTCGCAGCGCCACCGTTGACAAAGATCAGAGACTTCAGGGCTTCAGTGGCTAAGCCCACCGCGAGCTTAAAATGTTCAACCGCAGCTCCGGGCAACAAATCTTCCTAAGCGATTCGGTGGCACCAAGCTACAGCGCGTCATTAGCCGGTCGACATATCGCTTGATAATGGTTTCCTTGAGGTGAGTTCGCAACCCTTGCCCACTCCCTTCCGTTTGGCCCATTCCTCCACACCGTAGCCCGGAGAGCCGCGTGACCGTTCCCACCTCGATCCCCGGCCCGTCGCCCACCGGTGGTGTTGCCGATGCGGCGCGGGCTGCCGAGGGTGCGGTCCCGGCGACCGGCTCCGACGGCCTGCCCACGCCGCGCCGCATCTGGGCGATTGCCGCATTGTCGTTTGGGACCGCGCTCGTTGTCCTCGACGGGGCGATCGCGACGGTCGCGCTGCCGACGATTGCGCGCGATTTGCGTACCGATGGGTCGGCGGCGGTGCTGATCGTCACCGTGTATCAGCTTGTGTTGGTGATGAGCCTGTTGCCGCTGTCGGCGCTCGGCGACCGCATAGGGTTGCGGCGGATGTATCAGGTGGGGCTGCTGGTGTTCACGGTGGCGACGGCGCTGTGCTTCTTTGCGCGCAGCCTGCCCTTCCTGCTCGTCGTCCGCGCGTTGCAGGGGGCAGGCGCGGCGGCGACGCTCAGCGTGTCGTCGGCGCTCGTCCGCCACACCTATCCGGCGAAGCAGCTGGGGCGCGGCCTCGGCATCAACGGCGTCGTCGTGTCGAGTTCGGCCGCGCTTGCCCCGGCGCTCGGCGGGCTGGTCCTCGGCGTCGCACCGTGGCCGTGGGTGTTCGCGTGCGCGGTACCGTTCGCGCTGCTGTCGCTCGCACTCGGGCGGGCGCTGCCCAACGTTCCGGGGAGCAACGCCCCCTATGATGTCGGCGGCGCGCTGATGTCGGCGGCGACGTTCGGCCTCGTCATCGCCGGGCTGGAGAGCTTCGTTCACGGCAGTTCGCCGGTGGTCGCGGCGGCGATCGTTGCGGTCGGCGCGGTGGTCGGCGTCGTCTTCGTCCGGCATGAGCTGCGCGCGGCGCGCCCGACGCTGCCGGTCGATCTGCTCGCGCGCCCGGTGCTGGCGCTGTCGACGACCGGCGCGTTGCTCGCATTCCTCGCGTCGTCGTCGGTGATCATCGGGCTGCCGTTTCGGCTCGAGACGGCGTTCGGCTTCGCCCCCGCCGCCGTCGGCGCGATGATCGTGCCATGGCCGCTGACGATCATGGTCGTCGCGCCGACCGCCGGGTTCCTGTCCGACCGCATCCCCGCCGGGTTGCTCGGCGGAGTCGGCATGGCGGTGTCGGTCGTTGGGCTGGCGACACTCGCCTTCCTTCCCGCGCACCCGGTGTACTGGGACGTCGCGTGGCGGATGGCGCTGGCGGGGGCGGGGTTCGGGCTGTTCCTGTCGCCGAACGCGCGGCTGATTATCGGCTCTGCCCCGACCAATCGCGCGGCGTCGGTCGGCGGGTTGATCGCGACGACGCGCCTGACCGGGCAGACGCTCGGCGCGACGCTGGCGGCGACGTTAATCGCGCACGGGCTGGCGGCGGGGCGGGTGTTGCCGCTGGTCAGCGCCGCGCTGGCGGGCATTGCCGGGGCGTGCAGCCTCGCGCGGCTGCGCCCCGGGGTGCGGGTGACGTGATGCCGGGAGCGAGTCGCTGGGGACGGGTCGAAACCCTACAACGTGGCTAACGCCACCCACGGATAGTGCCATATCGGCTCAAAACACCGCGATTCCGATGCCTCATCGCGTGATGTGTGTGATGTTTCGCGCGGCTGTTGGTTAATCGTGGTGGCGTCCGAAATCGTCGGCGTCGGTGTCCTGCCCCGCGTCGACGATCGTCCGGCGGATCGCGCGGGTACGGGTGAACAGGCTCTCGAGTGCGTCGCCGTCGCCCCAGCGGATCGCCCGCTGCAACGCGGTCAGGTCCTCGGTGAAGCGCTGGAGAACCTCGAGCACAGCGTCCTTGTTCGTCAGGAAGACGTCGCGCCACATGACGGGGTCGGACGCCGCGATGCGGGTAAAATCGCGGAAGCCGCCCGCCGAATATTTGATGACTTCCGACCGCGTCACCGTCTCCATATCGCTCGCGGTGCCGACGATCGAATAGGCGATTAGGTGGGGCAGGTGGCTGGTGACGGCGAGGACGAGGTCGTGGTGGGCGGCGTCCATCGTGTCGACCGTCGCACCGAGCCGCGTCCAGAAATCGGTCAGCGCCGCGACCTTCGCGGGGTCGACGTCGGCAGGCGGGGTGACGATGCACCACCGCCCGGCGAACAGCGACGCGAACCCGGCATCGGGGCCCGACTTCTCGGTTCCCGCGACCGGGTGCGCCGGGATGACGGCCACCCCTGGCAGTGCGGCGGTCAGGTCGGCGAGTACTTGCCCCTTGACCGAGCCGACGTCGCTGACGACGACCCCCGGCGCGAGATCGGCGGCGATCGCGGCGGCGACCCGGCCCATCGCGCCGACGGGAACGCACAGGATGACGAGATCGGAGTCGATCACGGCGGCTCCGGCGGAATCGGCAACATCGTCGGCGAGGTCGAGGTCACGCACCCGCGCCCGGACGTCGGCATCGGCGTCGGTGACGCTCAGTCGAACGGTTGGCATCGTCGCGCGAACGCTGCGGGCGAGCGACGACCCGATCAGCCCCATGCCGACAATGGCGACGCGCGCGAAGGGGAGCATCAGCGGTGGGCGGCGACGAAGCCGCGCAGGCTTGCTGCGACCGCGCGGGTTTCGGCTTCGGTCCCGATCGAGATGCGGAGCGCGTTGGGCAGGCCCTGCCCCGGCAGATGGCGGACGAGGATGCCGTCGGCCATCAGCGCCGCGTTCGCCGCCGCCGCCGTGATCGGGCCGTCGTCGGGAAAGGTGACGAGGATGAAGTTCGCCGCCGACGGCACCGCGCGCAGTCCAGCGTTGCCGAGCGACGCGATCTCGCCCGCCAGCCACGCCCGCCATGTCAGGTTGTGCGCCTTAGCTGCCGCCGTCCACGCCGTGTCGGCCAGCGCCGCGATCGCCCCCGCACCCCCGGCGGTCGGCACGTTGAACGGTGCGCGGATCTTGTCGAGCGTCGCGATCACTGCCCTCGGCCCATAGGCCCAGCCGATCCGTTCGGCGGCGAGGCCGTAAATCTTGGAAAAAGTCCTCGTCGTCACGACGTTCGGCAGGTCGCGCGCCATCGCGAACCCGTCCTCGTAATCGGGGTCGTCGATAAACTCGGCATAGGCTCCATCCAGCACCAGCAGGATGTCAGGCCGTAACCCGGCGTGGAGGCGGTGGATTTCGGTGCGCCCGACCATCGTGCCGGTCGGGTTGTTCGGGTTGGCGAGATAGACCAGCCGCGTCGCGGGGGTGACGGCGGCGAGCAGCGCGTCGACATCGGTCGTATAGTCGGTGTCCGGAGCGGCGACCGGGGTCGCGCCAGCGCATCGCGCGGCGATCGGATAGACCATGAAGCCGTGGCGGACGTACAACACCTCGTCGCCGACCGTCGCATAGGCCTGGGCGAGCAGTTTCAACAGCTCGTCGGACCCCGTCCCGCACACGATCCGGTCGACCTCAAGCCCGTGGTGCGCGGCGATCGCCTCGCGCAGGCTCGTCGACGCACCGTCGGGGTAACGATGCGCGCTGCCCGCCACCGCCGCCATCGC
>JAYTXW010000190.1:0-4244 GCA_043742745.1 Sphingomonadaceae bacterium | reverse complement strand
CGCTGATTTCGGTCTATCGCTCGATATGCTCAAGCGCGCGGTCAACGTCGGCTTTTCGGGCGGCGAGAAAAAGCGCAACGAGATGGTCCAGATGGCGGTGCTGACCCCGCGCGTCGCCGTCCTCGACGAGACCGACTCGGGCCTCGATATCGACGCGCTGCGCGTCGTCGCCGACGGCATCAACCGCCTGCGCTCGCCGACGACGGCGACGCTGCTCATCACCCATTACCAGCGGCTGCTTGACTATGTCGTTCCCGACCGGGTGCACGTGCTCGTCGCCGGGCGGATCGTTCGCAGCGGCGGGCCGGAACTCGCGCGCGAGCTCGAGACGAGCGGCTATGCGCTGGATTCGCAAAGTTCTTTGGCAGCATGACCACGCTCCCGACCCGGAAAGATGAGGCGTGGCGCTATAGCGACCTCACCGCCATCGCGGCGGTCTGGCCGCTGGCCGCGCCCGAGAAGCTGGTCGTTGCGGCGGGCGAACACGTCACGCGCACCATTGTTCAGGATCGGCCCGCTGGCGTCGCGATCGACACGCTCGACGTCGTCATCGGCGCGGGCGGCTCGCTCACCATGCACGTCGCGGCGATGGGAGGCGATTACGGCCGCGTCGCCGTCGATGTAACCCTTGGAGAAGGCGCACGATTCGATTTGGGCGGGGTGATCCTCGCCCGTGACGACGCGAACCGCGAGATTGTCACGGTCGTTCGTCACGCCGCGCCGAACGCGACGAGCCGCCAGGTCATCCGCAGCGTCCTCGACGACCGCGCGACCGGCAGCTTCCTGGGTAAGGTCGCGGTGGCGCGCGGGGCGCAAAAGTCCGACGCGGTCCAGTCGGTCAAGGCGCTGCTCCTGTCGCGCACCGCGACCGCGAACGCCAAGCCCGAGCTCGAAATCTTCGCCGATGATGTCAAATGCGCCCACGGCGCGACGGTCGGCGAACTCAACAAGGATGCGCTGTTCTATATGGCAAGCCGGGGCATCGGGGCCGACGAAGCCCGCGCGTTGTTGACCGAGGCGTTCATCGCCGACGCGCTGGCGGCGGTTCCCGACCTCGCGGCGCAAGCGGTTGCGTGGTTGCGGCGATGAACGCTCCCGTCTTCGACCTGCGCCACGATCACCGCGCCGACTTCCCCGGCCTTGCCGACAACTGGGCGTATCTCGATTCGGCGGCCACTGCACAAAAGCCGCAGGTGGTGATCGATGCGATCGCGCGCGCTTACGGCCCCGAGTATGCGACCGTCCATCGCGGGGTCTATGCGCGATCGGCGACGATGACCGAGCGGTACGAGGCGGCGCGCGCCACGGTGGCGCGGTTCATCGGCGCGCAGGTCGACGAGATCGTCTTCACGCGCGGCGCGACCGAGGCGATCAATCTTGTCGCGCATAGCTGGGGTAATTCGCTCAAACCGGGCGACCGCGTCCTGATTTCGGCGCTCGAGCATCATAGCAATATCGTCCCGTGGCAGTTGCTCCGTGACCGGACGGGGATCGAAATCGACGTCGCGCCGCTGACCGCCGACCACAGGATCGACCTCGACGCGCTCGAGGCGTTGATCGGTCCACGGACGAAGCTGGTTGCTTTGACGCATATATCGAACGTTCTCGGCGGCGTCACCGATGTCGCGCGCGTCGCCGCCGCCGCCCATGCGGCAGGCGCGTTGCTCCTCGTCGACGGGTGTCAGGCGGCACCGCGTCTCGCGGTCGATGTCGCCGCATTGGGGGCTGATTTTTACACCTTCTCCGGCCACAAACTCTACGGCCCGACCGGCATCGGCGTGTTGTGGGGGCGGCGCGAGCTGCTTGCCGCGATGCCGCCGTGGCACGGCGGCGGGGCGATGATCGAAACGGTGACGTTTGCACGATCGACCTATGCCCCGCCGCCAGCGCGGTTCGAGGCGGGGACACCGCACATCGTCGGCGCGATCGGGTTGGCAGCGGGAATCGACTATGTCGAAGCGATCGGGGTCGATGTCATCGACGGGCACGAGCGCGGCCTCGCCCGCGCCGCGCGCAACGCGCTGCGGGGAATCAACTCACTCACCCTGTTCGGGCCGGAGGAGTCGGCGGGCATTGTCAGCTTTGCGCTGGCGGGGGTGCATCCGCACGACATCGGCACGATATTGGACGAAAGCGGCGTGGCGATCCGCGCCGGCCACCACTGCTGCCAGCCGCTGATGGCGCTGCTCGGTGTTCCCGCGACCGCGCGAGCGAGTTTTGCAGTATACAACGACCTGTCGGACGTCGACCGGCTGGTTGACGGGATCAAGCGTGTGACGAGGATTTTCGGATGAGCGCCACCGACCCTGTACGCAGCTTTACGGTCGAGGAAGTCGACGCCGCCCCGGTGGTCGCGAAAGCGCCGCCGGTGGGCAGCGGGCGCGACTATCTCGACGGCTTCTTGACCAAGGCCCCCGAAACCGTCGCCGCCGACGCACCCGGCGGCGACGTCCACGACGCCGTCATTGCCGCGCTGCGCGATATTTTCGACCCCGAGATCCCGGTTAATATCTACGACCTCGGGTTGATTTATGGCGTCGAGATCGACGGCGGCCACGCGACCGTATCGATGACGCTGACGACGCCGCACTGCCCCGTGGCCGAGACGATGCCCGGTGAGGTCGAGCTCCGCGTGATGAACGTCCCCGGCGTCGCCACCGCCGAAGTCAACCTTGTGTGGGACCCGGCGTGGGACCCCGGCAAGATGAGCGACGAGGCCAAGCTCGAACTGGGGATGTTGTGATGGACGCGCTGACCTCGCCCCGTCCGGCGCGCCCGCGTCCCGCGCCGATCACGGTGACCCCCGCTGCTGCCGATCGCATCGCCGACCTGATCGCGCGGGCCCCCGAAGCCGCCGCTGGCGTCCGGCTGACGACGCCAAAGCGCGGCTGTTCGGGGCTGGCGTACTCGCTGACCTATGTCACCGCCGCCAAGCCCGGTGACGAGGCGGTGGCGACGCCGGGGGGGACGCTGTTCATCGACGGCGGCTCGCTGATGTACCTGATTGGCAGCGAGATGGACTGGGCCGAGGATGATTTCGCCGCTGGGTTCGTGTTCAGCAACCCCAACGCCAAGGGTGAGTGCGGCTGCGGCGAGAGCTTTACGGTGTGATCCGCGCTGGCGTTGCGGCGCCGTCGTTGCTGCTCGCGACCCTCGTCCTCAGCGGCTGCATCGGCACGGTCGTCGACGTCGTCACCGCGCCGGTCCGGATCGTCGGCGCGGGGATCAACACCGTCATCCCCGGCCAGCACGAGCGCGACCGTCGCCGCGGGAAGAAGGCGCGCAAACTCGAAGAAGCCCAGCGCAAGGCGGACAAAAAAGCGACCGCCGACGCCGCGCGCGCAAAACGCGAACCGCCGTCGCCGCGTTGACAGCGGTCGAGTTGGCGAGAGGCGGCGGCAATGGACTATTCGGGCGATGCCGTCGTAATCGGCGGCGGCCCCGCCGGATTGACGGCGGCAATTTATCTGGCGCGTTTCCATTTGCAGACGATCGTCGTCGATGCCGAAAACAGCCGCGCCGCGATCATCCCCCGAACGCGCAATCACGCCGGCTACCCGGCGGCGTCGCCGGGCGCGACCTGGTTACCGCGATGCGGTTACAGGCGGCAAAGAACGGCGCGACGATGGTGTCGGGCCACGTCGATGCGCTCGATCGCGCCGACAACGGGTTTGTCGCTTCCGGGACGTTCGGCGCGATTACGGCGCGCGCCGTCGTTCTGGCAACGGGCGTCATCGCGGAGGGGTGTATCACGGTCGACTCGCATCAACGGACGAACATTCCCGGCATGTACGCCGCCGGCGACGTCGTTCTCGGTCTCGACCAGATCAGCCATGCGATGAGCGAAGGCGGGGTCGCCGCGACGACGCTGCGGAACGACCTCGCCGAACGGCGGTCGCTGCATCGTGCGCAACGCCCCGACGCTTATACCAAGACTCTCTGATCAGAACCCATGCGCCCATGTCCGGAGTCCGCTGGACATGATGCGCCACGGTTGGTCGGTGAGGCGGTTCCAGGCGAAGCAGCACTGGTCGAGGATGTCGTCGTAGGATTTGAACACGCGGTTTGAAAGCCAGTTGTCCCTCATGAACTGCCACACGTTTTCCTGCGGGTTCAATTCCGGACATTTGGGTGGCAGCGGCAGGATGGTGATGTTCGGCGGGACGATGAGGCGAGCCGACATATGCCAGCCAGCCTGATCGACGAGAAGGGCCGCATGGGCGCCGGGCGCTATCTTTGTCGCG
>JAYTXW010000189.1:0-8850 GCA_043742745.1 Sphingomonadaceae bacterium | reverse complement strand
CTATAAGCGGCTCGTCCCCGGCTTCGAAGCCCCGGTGCTTCTGGCGTATTCGGCGCGCAACCGCTCGGCGTCGTGCCGCATCCCCTATGGCACGGGAGCCAAGGCCAAGCGCGTCGAGGTCCGCTTCCCCGACGCGATGGCGAACCCGTACCTCGCCTACACCGCGCTGCTGATGGCGGGCCTCGACGGCATCGAGAACAAGATCCACCCCGGCCAGCCGATGGACAAGAACCTGTACGACCTCCCCCCGCGCGAATTGAAGAAGGTGCCGACGGTGTGCGGGTCGCTGCGGGAGGCATTGGGCTGCCTCGACCGCTCGCGCGCGGTCTTCACGAAGGGCGGCGTGTTCACCGACGACCAGATTTCGTCGTACATCGAGTTGAAGATGCACGACGTTGTGCGGCTGGAGATGACGCCTGCACCAGTTGAGTTTGATATGTATTACAGCGCGTAAGCGGCCTGCGCCGATCGAATGAACCGCCCTTCGCGGTTCGTCCGGTCGGCGCGGACTCGCGTCGCGCCCGGACGGCGGGGCGGCGGACATCGGTCCGCCGAACCCGTCCGACGACAGCGGCGGCTTTGCCGACCGCCCGCTTCATTGCTCGCCACCAGCACGACTAACCCATCCCTCTCGCCCCCACCTCCCCCACGTCCCTCCCCACTCTACGTTCGCTGCGCTCACGTAGGGGGAGAGAGCAGATAGAAATTCTTCCTTCCCCCTCCCCCCACCGCGCGCTTGCGCGGTAGAGTGGGGAGGGTCGTGGGGGTTCTTCGCCGACACCGACGCCGGGGAGCAAAATGTGCGTGACGCCACCCTCACCGACCGCGCCCGCACCATGCGCCGCGAGGCGACGCCGCCCGAGCGCGCGCTGTGGCGGATCCTGCGCGCGCCGCCGTTCGCCGCGCTCCATTTCCGGCGGCAGGTGGCGTTCGAGACGCGCTACATCGCTGACTTCGCGTCGCACCGGGGGCGCATCGTCGTTGAGGCCGACGGGCAGTCGCACGACTTCACCGAAGCAGCGGACGCCGCGCGGACGGCGTGGTTCGAGGGCCGGGGGTATCGGGTGGTGCGGGTGCGCAACCGCGACATCATGGACCCGGCGGTCGATGTGGCGCGGTGGTTGGCGGCGGAGCTTGGGGTTGTTTTCGAGTAAGTGGGGGGCGGCGTTGAGTACGGGTCAGCATGGCAACGCGCGCTTTCTCGCACCACCCCCACCCCCACCCTCCCCACTCTACCGCGCAAGGGCGCGGGGGGGGGAGGGAGCAGAAAGAGCGCCAGCTCCCTCCCCCAACGCGAGAGGGTCGGGGTTCTTCCTTCTCCCTCCCCCCCCCCCAACGCGAAGCGGAGAGTGGGGAGGGTCGGGGTGGGGGTTTTTCGCCGGACAGCCACGCCCGCGAAGAAACCATTTTCCTACAACCCCCTCAATACGATACACTTTCACATCGGTTCGCCGTCCACCGGGATGGCCTTGCTCTTTCTCATTGTGAGCCCCTCCCCTGCGTCCGCGCCGCCCCGGGCAGCGCGCGACACTAGCCCCCTGTTCGTGTGAGGTGTGTGAGGTTCCGCGCGCGGTCGGCATCGCCGCAGCGGTCGGCGTGCCCGTCTGACCGGCCCGAGCGAGCGAAAGAAAATTTCGCGCGGGCGTGACGTTAGCGTGACCTTAGCACCGGATGTGCGGCGACGCCGACGCAAGATTCGGCCTGCGGGCGCTTACTTCGCTTAGTTGTTCATTTTCGCGGGCGTCAGATCAGCCCCGCCAGCGGCGAGCTTGGGTCGGCATAGCGACGCTTCGCCATCCGCCCCGCGCCGTACGCCAGCCGTCCGGCCTCGACCGCGAGCTTCATCGCCCGCGCCATCGCGACGGGGTCCTTCGCCTCGGCGATCGCGGTGTTCATCAGCACGCCGTCGCAGCCGAGTTCCATCGCGATCGCGGCATCGGACGCGGTGCCGACCCCGGCGTCGACGAGGACGGGGACGCCCGCGCCCTCGACGATCAGCCGGATCATCACCGGGTTCTGCAGGCCCAGCCCCGACCCGATCGGTGCGCCCAACGGCATGATCGCGCACGCGCCGAGGTCCTCCAGCCGCTTGGCCGCGATCGGGTCGTCGGCGCAATAGACCATGACGTCGAAGCCGTCCTTCACCAGTTCGGCGGTCGCGATCAGCGTCGCCGCCATGTCGGGGTACAGCGTCCGCGCCTCGCCGAGCACCTCGAGCTTGACGAGGTTCCACCCCCCCGCCTCGCGCGCCAGCCGCAGCGTGCGGACCGCATCGTCGGCGGTGAAGCACCCGGCGGTGTTGGGCAGATAGGTCACCAGCTTGGGGTCGATGAAGTCGGTCAGCATCGGCTTGCCGCGGTCGACGACGTTGACCCGGCGAACGGCGACGGTGACGATCTCCGCCCCCGATGCCGCGACGGCGGCGGCATTCTGGGCATAGTCGACGTACTTGCCGGTGCCGACGATCAGGCGCGAGGTGAACGTCCGCCCGGCGACGGTCCACGTGTCGGACAGGTCGTGGCCGCCGTCCCCCTGCCCGCCGCCGACGAAGTGAACGATTTCAAGCGCATCGCCCGCCGCCAACACCTGGCTGGCAAAGGTCGAGCGCGGGGCGATGACGCGGTTGCGCTCGACCGCGACTTTCGCGGCGTCGACGCCGAGTGCGGCGAGCAGGGCGGCAACCGTCGTGCCGGGGGCGACGCGGCGCGGGTCGCCATTCAGGGTGAGATCGATCATGGGGCCGATATAGAGCGATCCACCGACGACGCCACCTGCTCCCTCGCCGCGATAGGATACTGCCCCCTCGCCCATCCTTCATGGGAGAGGGTTGGGGAGAGGGTCTTGCTTTCTTGGCCGGGCGTGTCCCAAGGGAGAAAGACCCTATCCCCAGCTCTCTCCCCGGTAGGGGGAGAGGGAGCAGGAAGTGAAGCGCCCATGTCCTACGCCCTCGTCTACGTGCTCAACGGCCCCAACCTCAACCTGCTCGGATCGCGCGAGCCCGCGGTCTATGGCACCGCTACGCTCGACGACATCGCGGCGATGCTCGACGACCGGGCGAAGGGGCTCGGCCTGACGGTCGACCTCCGCCAGTCGAACCACGAGGGGCATCTGATCGACTGGATCCACGAGGCGGGCAGCCGGGGCGCGCGGGCGGTCATCCTCAACGCCGGCGGGCTGACCCATACCTCGGTTGCGCTCCACGACGCGATTCGGAGCGTGACGGTGCCGGTGATCGAGGTTCACCTGTCGAACCCGGCGGCGCGCGAGGCATTCCGCCATAACAGCTTCATCGCCCCAGTCGCGCGGGCGACGATCACCGGGTTCGGGCCACTCGGCTATGCGCTCGCGCTGGACGCCGCCGCGACGTTCTGACAGGGTTGTTCGGGGCAATCGAGGGTAAGCATGACCGACACGACCGGACCGATGCAGGTCGATACGAAGCTCGTCCGCGAGCTCGCCGAACTGCTCGACACAACCAACCTGACCGAGATCGAGGTGCACGACGGCGACCGCAAGGTCCGCGTCGCGCGCAAGGCGGCCGCTCCGGCGATGGCCTATGCCCCCGCGCCGGTCGCGGCGGCGGCCCCGGCAGCCGCCGCCTCGGCACCCGTGGCGGCAGCACCCGCGGTCGACGACGTCCGCAAGCACCCCGGCCTTGTCCGCGCGCCGATCGTCGGGACGGCGTACCTGACCCCCGACCCCGCCAGCCCGCCGTATGTGTCGGTCGGCAGCACGGTCAAGGTCGGCGCGACCTTGCTTATCATCGAAGCGATGAAGGTGATGAACCCGATCACCGCGACCAAGGCCGGCATCGTCACCCGCATCCTTGTCACCAACGAACAGCCCGTCGAATATGACGAGCCGCTGATCGTGATCGAATGATCCGGAAGATCCTGATCGCCAATCGCGGCGAGATCGCCCTGCGCATCCACCGCGCCGCGCACGACATGGGCATCAAGACGGTCGCGGTCCATTCGACCGCCGACGCCGACGCGATGCACGTGCGGCTCGCCGACGAGGCGATCTGCATCGGGCCGCCGAGCGCAACCGACAGCTACCTCAACATCCCCAACATCATCTCGGCGGCCGAGATCGCGCAGGCCGACGCGATCCACCCCGGCTATGGTTTTTTGAGCGAAAACGCGCGCTTCGCCGACATCGTCGAGGAGCATAACATCATCTGGATCGGGCCGAACCCCGAGCATATCCGAACGATGGGCGACAAGGTCGAGGCCAAGCGCACCGCCGCCGCAATCGGCCTGCCGCTCGTGCCGGGCTCCGACGGCGCGGTCGCCGATGCCGCCGAAGGGGTGAAGGTCGCAGACGCGATCGGCTACCCCGTCCTCATCAAGGCTGCATCCGGCGGCGGCGGGCGCGGGATGAAGGTCGTGTCCGATGCCGGGTCGCTGGCCTCGCTTATGGCGCAGGCGAAGGCGGAGGCGAAGGCGGCGTTCGGCGACGACACGGTCTATATCGAGAAGTACCTGTCCGAACCGCGCCACATCGAATTTCAGGTGTTCGGCGACGGGCAGGGCGGCGCGGTCCATCTGGGCGAGCGCGACTGCTCGCTTCAACGCCGCCACCAGAAGGTGTTGGAGGAGGCCCCCTCGCCTGCCCTGACCCCCGCCGTCCGCGCCGAGATGGGCGAGGTTGTCCGCGCCGCCGTCGCCAAACTCAAGTATCGCGGCGCGGGGACGATGGAGTTCCTGTACGAAGACGGGAAGTTCTATTTCATCGAGATGAACACCCGCCTCCAGGTCGAACATCCGGTGACCGAGGCGATCACCGGCATGGACCTTGTCCGCGAGCAAATCCGCGTCGCGAGCGGGCTGCCACTGTCGGTGACACAGGACCAGATCCGCTTCGCTGGCCATGCGATCGAATGCCGGATCAACGCCGAGGACCCCGCGACCTTTGCGCCGTCGCCGGGGCGGGTGACCGACTTTCACGCGCCGGGCGGCCCCGGCATCCGCGTCGACAGCGCGCTCTACGCGGGCTACGGTATCCCGCCGCACTACGACAGCCTGATCGCCAAGCTGATCGTCTTCGGCGATGATCGCGAACAGTGCCGCCTCCGCCTCAAGCGCGCGCTCGAGGAGTTCGTTATCACCGGGGTCAAGACGACGATCCCGCTCCATCAGGCGCTGCTCGACGACCCCGAATTCATCGCGGGCGACTATTCGATCAAGTGGCTCGAACGCTGGCTTGCGGCACGGGCGGCGCAACAGCCGTGATCGTCCGCCTCGCGTTCGCGCTGGTCGTCGCCACCGCTGCTGCGGCGCAGACCGAGCCGCCGCCACCCGCCGGTCAGCAGGCCACGCCGTCGACCACGCCGGCCGTCGCCCCGACTGTGGCGGCGCCAACCGCGATTGTCCCAACGGTTATCGCGCCGGCTGCCGCCAAGCAAACGGTGCCGCCGCCCGCCCCCGGTCAGGTTCGCGTCCGCATTGTGACCGGGATGGGCGCGATCGTCGTCGATCTCGACCGCGCCCATGCCCCGCTGACGACGGCGAACTTCCTCCGCTACGCCGACCAGCATCGCTTCGACGGAACGACCTTCTACCGTGCCGACATCGTCGACCGCGCGACCGGCCTTGGCCTGATCCAGGGCGGGGTGCGCGGCGATCCGAAGCGGTCGCTGCCGCCCGTCGCGCACGAGCCGACGACGAAGACCGGCTTGGCTCACGGCGAAGGGACAATCTCGATGGCGCGGCTTGCCCCGGGGACGGCACACGGCGACTTCTTCATCACCACCGGGCCGCTGTCGGCGCTCGACGCCCACCCGCAGGCAAGCGGTGACAACGCCGGGTTCGCCGCCTTCGGTCAGGTCGTCGACGGCATCGACGTCGTCCGCCGCATCCTGTCCGCCCCCGTCGGTCCCGGCGGCGACGGCGCGATGCGCGGCCAGCTGATCGCGAAACCCGTCAAGATCGTAAGCGTGCGGCGCGGGGGTTAGAATACCGCGTGGTCGCCCCGGTCGTCGGCGACCTCCCCGGCGACCAGCGCCGCATAATGGTCGGCAAGCGTCACCGTCCCAGTCGCCGGAGTCGCCGCCGCATCGTAGCGCCCGCACGCCGCGTCCCACACCAGCATCGACTCGGTTGCATAATAGCGCCCGATCCGCGCGAGTTCGGCCTTCGCCGCGAGCGCCGGGACGACGCGCCCGGCGACGCTCAGCACGGCGATGATTGCGTCGAGCAGACGAACGGGGACGTGGCTGAAGCGCGGTGGCCGTCCGACAGCGGCGAACAATGCCTCCCCCTGCTCCCGCGGCGTCATCGCCGGTTGTGGTCCCCCGATCGGCAGAACGGCATTCCACCGCGCGGGCAAGTCGAGGCAGTCGGCGATAAACCCGGCAAGGTCGTCGTCGCCGATCGGCGTGCACGCCGTCAGCGCGCCGTCGCCGAAGACAAGGAACGGCTTGCCGCGTTGCACCCGACCGAGTTGCCCCGAGAGCGACTTGAAATACGCCGTCGGGCGGACGATCGACCAGCGTCGGTCGGACGCGCGGAGTTCGGCCTCGAACGCCAGCTTTGCGTGCTGAAAGGCGAGCCGGGGCTTTTGCACACAGATCGCCGACAGCAACACGAAGTGATCGACCCCCGCCACGCGCGCCGCCGTCAGCGCGGCAAGGTTGGCGGCGTGGTCGACCGCCCAGGCATCGCCCGGTGCCCCCGTCCGCGAGGCGAGGCATGAGACGACGGCGTCGATCCCGGCGACGGCATCGCGCAGGGTAGCCGGGTCGGTCGCCGCACCGACGCGGACGATGACGCCGGGCACAAACGCTGCCTCGCGCCGGACGAGGACGGTGACGACATCGCCGCGCGCCACGAAGGCCCGCACGACCACCCGCCCGATCGTGCCGGTGGCGCCGAGGACAAGGATACGGCGGGGGGTGCGAGCGGTCATGCCGCTCGATAGCACCAAAATGGCCGAGGACGCGGTGCAATGGCTTCCCGTCTTTCACCGTCAAGTGTACGCTCGAAACAGAAACGATTTGGGACCGACCATGCGCGCATTCTTCATTGGACTGATGCTGACGGCGGCTCCGCTCGCGGCGCAGCGGGTAACCCCGGTCGAGCCAACTGCGAAGGGGCCGACGATCGCGCCGTCGCCGGTGACCGAGGACTATTTCGGAACGAAAGTCACCGATCGCTTTCGCGGGCTGGAGGCGCTCGACGCCCCGACGCTCGACTGGATGCGCGCGCAGGGCAAGGTGACGCGGACCATCCTCGACACGATCACCCCACGCGCGGCATACCTGGCAAAGATGTCGGCGCTGACGGGGTCGTTCGGGTCGGTCAAGGATCCCCAGATCGGCGCAGCGCGGCTGTTCTATCAGGAGCGCGCGCCCGGCCACGATCAGTTCGACCTTATGGTCCGCGAGGCCGACGGGACCAAGCGCCGCCTGATCGACATGGCGGCGTATATCGCCGCCCATGGCAAGGTCCCGCACGCGATAGATTATTACACGCCTAACCGCGACGGGACGAAGGTCGCCATCGGCATCTCGGCGGCGGGGTCGGAGGACAGCGGGTTGAGCGTGATCGACGCCGCGACCGGCAAGACGCTGGCGGGGCCGCTCGACCGCGCCCAATTCGGCAGCGTATCGTGGCTCGACAACAGCAGCGGATTGTTCTTCGTCCGGTTGCAGGCGCTCAAGCCCGGTCAGCCGATCAGCGACAAGTATAACGACGCGACCGTCGCCTTCTGGAATTTCACAGGCGAGCCAACGACTGTCGTTGGCAGCGCGCAGCACCTCGGGCCGAACACCGACCCGATCCGCACACCGTTCGTCGTCGTCGTCCCGGAATCGAAGCAGGCGCTGCTCGTCGTTGCCAACGGCGTTGCGCCCGAGGCCGAAGGCTGGGTTGCCCCGCTCGCCGACGCCGTCACGGGCAAAGCAAAGTGGCGCAAGGTCATTGCGACGGCCGACGCCGTCACCAAGTTCGCGGCGGACAAGGACCACATCGTTCTCCTCACTCACGCCGATGCGCCGATGTTTAAGGTGACGATGATGCCGTGGTCGGGGACTGCGGCGACCGCGACGACGCTGCTTGCCGCCAAGGCCGGACGGATTAACGAATCGGTCGCGGTCGCCCGCGACGGCGCCTACATCGGCGGGCGCGAAGGGCTCAACGCGCGTCCGATCCGCGTTGCCCACGGCGTGACCACAGCGATCGCGCTGCCGTATGACGGCTCGATGAGCGATATCATCGCCGATCCGACACGCGACGGGGCGTATCTCGGCCTGGACGCCCGCGTCCATCCGCCGACGACCTACCGGGTGGTGGGCGGCACGTTGACCGACCTCGGTCTCGAAACACGCCCTGCGCTCGACTATACCAAGTATCGCGCGGTCGAACTGACGGCGACGGCGAAGGACGGCGCGAAGGTGCCGATGACGGTGCTGACTGCGGCCGGCCCGGTGACGGCGCGCCCGCTGCTGCTCGACGCCTATGGGTCATACGGCATCAGCGCGCTACCGAGCTTCAACTCGCGCCAGCTGGTGTTTGTCGACGCCGGGGGAACGTTCGTCGAATGCAACGTGCGCGGCGGCGGTGAGCTGGGTGACGGCTGGCGGCTGGGGGGCAAGGACGCCACCAAGCCGAACACGTGGCGCGACGCGATCGCGTGCGGCGAGGCGTTGATCACGGCGGGTTATACCACGAAGTCGCAGCTCGCGATCAGCGGCACGTCGGCGGGCGGGATAATGGTCGGCCGCGCGGCGACCGAGCGCCCCGACCTGTTTGCTGCCGCGATCAGCCGCGTCGCCGACTCGAACGCGATGCGGTCGGAAACGATGGTGTCGGGGCCGGGCAATATCCCGGAGTTTGGGACGGTCAAAGA
>JAYTXW010000188.1:0-3894 GCA_043742745.1 Sphingomonadaceae bacterium | reverse complement strand
ACGCCATCGCAATCCTCCCAAAGCTCGCGATGTTGAATCAGATTACCACCAGATTGGGAATCCCCCGAAGAGTCAGAAACCAAGAGCCTTGGTATTAGTCGGTGGGGCGGTCGAGGCGGTCAGGGGGCTGAAGGCGTCGCGGCAAAGCCGCGCCGCCGCCGTCAGTCTTCCCCGAACTTATTTTCGACCAGCGCCACCAGCGCGGCGACCGCCGCTTCCGCCTGCGCGCCGTCGGCGGCGATGTCGATCGCATCGCCTGGTGCGGCGGCGAGCATCATCAGCCCCATGATCGACGTGCCTGCGACGCTCGACCCGTCCTTGGCCACGGTGACGAGGGCGTCGAAGCCGTCGGCGCAGGTGACGAAGCGCGCGCTCGCCCGCGCATGGAGGCCGCGCTTGTTGCGGATGAGGACGGTGACGGGGCCCACCGTCATGCCGCCTCGCCCAAAATCTTCGACGCGACCGAGATATATTTGCGACCCGCCTCCTGCGCGGCGCCGACGGCGGCGGCGACGGTCATCCGTTCGCGCACCGACGCGAGGCGGATGAGCATCGGCAGGTTGACCCCGGCGATGACCTCGACCTGACCCGGGACCATCAGCGAAATCGCGAGGTTCGACGGGGTGCCGCCGAACATATCGGTCAGGACGATGACGCCGCGCCCGGAATCGACGCTGCCGATCGCGGTGGCGATGTCGGCGCGGCGCGCTTCCATGTCGTCGTCAGGGCCGATCGGGATCGCCGCCAAGGCCGTCTGCGCCCCGACAACGTGTTCGAGCGCAGCGACGAATTCGGTCGCCAGCCGCCCGTGCGTCACCAGCACCAGTCCGATCATCGGCGCGCTTCCCAATCTTAGTCGCCCGTTAATCCAGCGCCGGTAGCGCCGGGATCGGCGTCAAAGCCAGCCCCCCCGCGTGTCCGGCGTTCTTCGGCCGCGTCGCTGCCGGCCGCGCTTTTGTCGCGATGGACGACCGACCCGCCCCAGCCCGCGGCGGCGAGCCGATCGGCCATCATCCGCGCGACATAGACCGACCGGTGCCGCCCGCCGGTACACCCGAACGCCACGGTCAGATACGCCTTCCCCTCTGCCCCGTAGCGCGGCAGGAGCAGGAGCAGGAGGTCGAAAATTCGGTCGAACGCCGGGGCAAACGCAGGGTCGGCGGCGATATAGGCACCGACCGCATCGTCCTCACCGGTCATTGGGCGCAGGATCACGTCCCAGTGCGGATTGGCGAGGAAGCGCATATCGAACACCAGATCGGCGTCGCGCGGCAGCCCGCGGGCGAAGCCGAACGACAGGATGGTCAGCGTCAGTGGCTCGACCGCCGCGCGGGAAAAACGTCCGGCAAGCGCGCGGCGCAGGTCGCGCACCGCATAGTCACTGGTGTCGATGACGATGTCGGCGATGCGGCGCAGCGGCGCGACGATTTCGCGTTCGCGGGCGATGCCGTCGGCGGCGGGGCGATCGAGCGCGAGCGGGTGGCGGCGGCGCGTTTCGGAAAAGCGCCGGGTCAGTTCGGTCCCGCTGCAGTCGAGGAAGACCAGGGTGATTTCAACCCCCTCGGCGCGGAGATCGCCGATCCGTGCGGCGATGGCATCGGCGTCGAAGGCGCGGGTCCGCGAGTCGATACCGATGGCGAGCGGGCGCTCGATGGCATCGGCGACGTCGGCGATTTCCGCGGCATCATCGGTCGCGAGCAGCTTGTCGAACAGGCTCAGCGGCAGGTTATCAACCGCTTCATAGCCAAGGTCTTCGAGGATTTTGAGCGCGCTGGTCCGGCCTGCCCCCGACATGCCGGTAACGAGCAGCGCGCGCGGTGATTCCGACGGCAGTTCGGCGAGCTGGGACAACATAACCATTGGATCAAGTCTCTACGCGCGTCCCGAAGGCGGTCAACGCCCGTTCGACTTTCAGTGGGGCGGACGCCTCGAACGCGGCGAGCGCGACAGCGGGCACGGCAACCCCCGCGACCTCGCGCGTCATGGCCTGAGGCAGGCGGTCGATCGGCGCGGTGAGGTCGACGACGAGCACGACGCGCACCCCGGCGACGTGCGGCACCGTGATCAGCCCGACGCCGCGGACCTCGATCAGCCCGGCGATCATCGGTGGCGGTGCAGCCGTGAGGTGGTCGCCGACGCGGGTCAACGCGACGCGGTCATCGGCGATCAGCGCCGCGCCGCGATCGATGAGACGGAGCGCAAGGTCGGATTTGCCGCTCCCCGACGGGCCGACCAGCAGGACGGCGCGCTTGCCGATCGCGACAGCGGTGGCGTGGATCGTCGGCGGAATCACAGCGAAGCAAGCGCGACGGTGAACCGCGCACCCGCCGCGATGGGCGAATCGGCGACGGTGATCGTCCCGTCGTGCGCCTCGACGATCGTTCGGGCGATGGCGAGACCGAGCCCCGAATGACGCCCGAAATCCTCGTCCGCCGGACGTTCGGAATAGAAACGGCGGAAAATGTCGTCGCGGTTATCGGCGAGCACGCCGGGGCCGTCGTCGTCAACCGTCAACACCGCATCGCGGTCGTGGCGGGCGACCGCGATGCGGACAATTCCGGCGGGCGGTGCAAACGACGCGGCATTGTCGATCAGGTTGCGCGCCACCTGCGCCAGCCGCCCGGCGTCACCCCACACCCTGACGGGTGCCGGCGGTGGCACGAACGCGACTGTGACACCGCGTGGCAGCCCGGCGGTGGCATAGCCCGCCACCAAATCTGCAACGGCGTCGCCCAAATCGAGCGGCTCGAAACGGCTGCGCGACAATTCGGCATCGAGACGGCTGGCGTCGGCGATATCGGTGATCAGCCGGTCGATCCGCCCGACATCGGCGCGGATGACATCGAGAAGCTGCGCGCGGAGGCCGGGGTCGTCGACACGGGCGAAGGTATCGACCGCACTCGACAATGACGCGAGCGGGTTTTTGATTTCATGGGCGACATCGGCGGCAAATGCTTCGGTTGCGTCGATCCGGTCGCGCAGTGTCAGCGTCATGTCCGACAACGCGCGGGCCAACTGACCGATCTCGTCGCGGCGCTGGTTGAAACGCGGCACCGTCACCTCGCGCGCGCGGCCGAGGCGAACGCGGAGCGCTGCCTCCGCCAGACGGCGCAGCGGGCGGACGATCGTCGACGCGAGATAGGTCGACAACAGCAGTGACGCCGCCAGCACAAGCAGAAAAACGTAGAACACCGCCGCCCGCTCGACGCGAACGAGCGTCGTGATGTCGCGCGTGTCGCGGGTCAGCTGGACGGCGGCGAACGGCGGGGCGGCGGCGGTCGGCGTTGTTGCGCTCCGCGGCAGGGGCGCGGCGGCGCTGATGATGACGATGCGGTCGGGGGCGGCGCGCATCGTGTCGGCGGCGCGCGCGCCCGCGCTGGCCGCGATGACTTCGGGCCACGCGGCGCGGGTGTCGACGGCAGGTTCGGCATAATCGCCGATCGCGGGGAACGAGCCGACCGCCTCGATCGCGCGGTCGAGGAAGCGCGCGACATCGCGGCGGAACGGGTCTCCGGCGGGGTCGCGCAGTTCGAAGGTCGATCCCGTCGCGCGCCAGCTATCGGCGACGAGTGTGCCGGCGGGATCGTAAACGCGCAGCCGCAGGTTGCCGATCCGGCCATAGCGCGCCGCCAGGTCGGGCAGGCGGGCGGCGGGGGCCCCCGCCATAAAACCGCCGATCAGCACCGCCTGCATCCGCATTTCGGCGCGCCGCTGGTCGATCAGCCGCTCACGGAACGAGTCGAGATAGAAGATGCTCCCGGTCAGCGCGAGGATGGCGAAGACGTTGACCGCGAGGATGCGCGGCGCGAGGCTGAAACGCCGGTCGAGGCCGGGGGCGTTGGTTGTCATAGTAAGCCTGTGCCGTCCCGCTCCCCCGCCTGGCCACCCCATGAA
>JAYTXW010000187.1:0-4057 GCA_043742745.1 Sphingomonadaceae bacterium | reverse complement strand
ACAAGGATCGCTAGGCTGCGGGTCGCGCGTCCGTCGGCGTGGAAGCGAAGCGAGCCGGTCACACCGGGGAAGCCAGCCGACGACGTTAGCCCGTCGCGGTCGAGATGCCCGTTCACGCGGAGTGCCGCAGCGATGCGGACGGCGTCATAGGCCAGTCCGGCGACCAGCCCCGGCGCGTTGCCGAACACTGCCTCGAACCGTCGCGCAAAATCGCCAAAGCCGTCGGGGTCGGGGGCGGCTAGCCACGCGCCATCGATCGCCGCAATGCCGGCCCCCGACAGCGCGAGGGCCTGATGAGTACCAAGAAGCTGGACGCCGGAGCCCGTGAGCCGTCGCGCCGCAGCGACGAGGGCGTCGGCATCGCCGGGGACGAAGACGGCGTCGGGCGTTTCATCGCCCCCAGAATTGGCGATCGTTAAGCCGAGATCGCGCGCAGCGACCACCGCTGCGGCTGCTGCTGCCCGATCCCACGCGGTGGTTCCGGCGTCGATCGCAACCCGCCGTACCCCGCGCGACCGGGCGTAGCCGAGGATCGCCGCCGTCGCCTGACGCGGGGTGATGCCAAGGACGAATGCCCCCGCCGTCGCGCGGTCGTCGCTCGCCAGCGCGACGACAGGAATGCCGCCTGCGGCCGCGACGACTGCGGCGATCTGCGGTCCGTACAGCGGGCCAACAATCACCCCGGCCCCGCGCACGACTGCTGCCGTTACTGCCGCGCGTGCACCATCGGGCGTCGTTCCAGTATCGAAAACAACGATCGGCGTCTTGCCGTCGGCACTCGCCGGTTGCGCGAGGTCGGCGGCGTGGTGCAAGCTGCGCGCGAGATCGGCGGTCGGTCCGGTAATCGGCACCAGCAGCGCCGCGAGCAGCCGGTCGTCGCCTCTGGGCCGCGCCGCGACCGGCCACGGGAGCCCCGCCGATGCCAGCCCCATCAAACCCGACTGAAGGATCGTTCGACGGCGGATCATCGCGCCACCGCCGGACAACCGCGATCGCTATCGGCACCGGGCTGGCCGCTTATGCGCTTGCACTTGTCGCCACCCTGCCGGCACGGGTCGTTGTCCCCGGTGCCAGCGATGCGGCAGGAACGGCGTGGCACGGCAGCGCGACCTTGGGCGGCGTGGGAGGGGGCGGCGCGATCGTGCGCTGGGATGCCTCGCTGCCCGATTCGGTTGCGTCCGGCAGCTTTGGTGCGCGCATCACCCTCGACAGCCTGGACACGGCGCTGACTGGCGTCGCGCACTGGCGACCGATCGGCGGCATGGCGCTGACGGCGGTACGGGGCCGCGCAAGCTGGGCGCAACTGGCCGCCGTCGTCCCGGCGCTTGCCGCCGATTGTGCGGTCCCGCTCGACGTCGATCTTACGCGCATCGCCACAAATGACGTGACCGGTACCGTCACGACGCTGCCCGGCACTTGCAGGCCTGTCGGAGCGCCGCTGCGACCCGTGCCGCGTCTGATCGCCACCTTCGGCGGCGCGAGTGGGCGCGTGACGACGTGGACCGACCGGACGACGCCGCTGGCGACGGTCGCGCTCGGCGGCGGCATCGTGCACCTCCACCTCACCCCCGTCGGCGCCGCCGTTTTGCCGGGGCCAGGACGGGCGGGCGACATCGAATTTGCGCTTTAACAGCATCACATCCCCGCCAGATTGTTGAGGCTGATGATCGGCAGCAGGATCGACAGTACCATCAGCAGGACGATCCCCCCCATCACCAATAGCACGGCGGGTTCGATCAGCCCCATCAAAGCAGCGATCGTCGTATCGAGATCACGCTGCAAGTCGGCCGCCGCGCGGGTCAGGACCGGGCCCAGCCGCCCGCTTGCCTCGCCGCTCGCGACGATGGCGATGAGCATCGGTGGAAACACCCCCGCCTCGGTCATCGCCCGGTTGAGTGCGGTCCCCTCGCGGACGCGCGCGGCAACGTCGATCGCCTGCGCGCGGACGAAGCGGTTCGGCGTCACGGCGGCGGCGGTCGGGATCGCATCGACCAGCGGCACATCGCTTTCGACGAGTGTCGCGAGGCTGCCGGCGAAGCGCGCGGCGTTGACTTGGCGGCTGAGGGCGGCAAACGGGCGCGTTGTCGCGAGCAGCCGATCAACGCGGAGCCGGTTCACCGCAACCGCCCGCCAGCGCCGTGCGGCGAAACCGGCGACGATCGCCGCCACAGCCACGACGACGCCGTAGGTCGTGACGAAGCCGCTGAGCCCGATCAAAAGTCGCGTCAGCAGCGGGAGCGCCGCGCCGCGCGAGACGAAGACGCGGACGATGTCAGGGACGACGTAGATCAGCAGCAACGTCATCATCGTCAGCGACACGCCCGCGAGCAGCGCTGGGTAGAGCAGCGCCAGCTGCAATCGGTTGGCGGCGCGCTGACGGTTCTCGACGAAATCGGCGAGATGGGCGAGAACCTGATCGAGGCGTCCCGACGTTTCTCCGGCGCCGATCGACGCGCGGTAGAATTCGGGAAACGCTGCCGGATGTTCGCCCAGCGCCGCCGCGAAGCTACGACCGTCGAGGATCCCGCCCCGTACATTGAGCAGTAGCTCGGCGATCGCCGGTGCGGCTCCGGCGGCAACGAGGCGAAGCGCCTCCTCGATCCGGATGTCGGTGCCGACCAGCGTCGCCAATTGGCGTGTGACGACTGCGAGCGCCTTGGCGCCAACGTGGGCGCGCAGTTGCGGCAGCCGACCGGCGGGGGCATCCCCGGTGGCGGCAACGGTCACGGGTACTAGGTTGCGGTCACGCAGGTTGCGGCGCGCGGCGAGTGGGCTAGACGCCTCGATAATGCCGTGCTGCGGCTGGCCGAGGCTGTCGACGGCGCGATAAGTGAACGCCGCCATCAGCCGCTACCCGTCATCGCGGACGACGCGGGCAAGTTCCTCGACCGTTGTCACCCCGCTCGCGACCTTCGCCGCGCCGTCGTCGGCCAGTCCCGGCCCCGCCGCCCGCGCCGCGCGGACAAGGATCGCCTCCGCTGCGCCGTCGTGAATGAGCGCGCGCATCGCGGCATCGACCTCGACGATCTCGTAGATCGCGTGACGCCCGCGAAAGCCCTCGTTGCCGCACTCGGCGCACCCCTTCGCGCGGAACAATGGGCTGCCGACCGCGACCGCGCCGCCGGTTAGATCGGCGTCGAGCGGCGTCGCGGTGTCGGGCGCGCGGCACGCCGGACAGAGCGCGCGGACGAGGCGTTGGGCGACGAGCCCGGTCAACATCGGCGCGAGCAGGTAGCGTTCGACCCCCATGTCGACCAGCCGGGTAATGCTGCCGACGGCACTATTGGTGTGGAGAGTCGACAGGACGAAATGCCCGGTCATGCTCGACCGCACCGCCATTTCGGCGGTTTCGAAGTCGCGGATTTCGCCGACCATGATAATATCGGGATCCTGCCGCAGGATCGCTCGCAGGCCGCGGGCAAAGGTCAGGTCGATGCGCGGATTGACCTGCATCTGGCCGATACCCTCAAGCTCGTATTCGATCGGGTCCTCGACCGTCATGATGTTGCGCTGGCGGTCGTTCAATGCGCTGAGCGCGGCATAGAGAGTCGTCGTCTTGCCCGATCCGGTCGGGCCGGTGACGAGGATCATGCCGTTCGGGCGCGTGAGCATTCCCGTGAACACCGCCCGGTCGCGGGTGCTCATGCCGAGCTTGTCGATATCGAGGTCGACAGTATCGCGGTCGAGCAGGCGCAGGACGACGCGCTCGCCATGCTGCGCCGGGAGCGTCGAGACGCGGACATCGATCTCATGCCCGCCAACACGCAAGCTGACGCGCCCGTCCTGCGGCACGCGCTTCTCGGCGATGTCGAGACGCGCCATGACCTTGATCCGGCTCGTCAGCAGCGGCGCGAGCGCGCGTGCCGGCTCGACAATGTCGCGCAGGCGCCCGTCGATCCGAAAGCGGACGACGCAGCGTTTGTCCTGCGTTTCAATATGAATGTCGGATGCGCGCGCGCGAACGGCTTCGAGCAGCAGTGCGTTGATCAGGCGGATGACGGGGGAATCATCGCGATTGTCGAGCAGATCGTCGACAGCAGCGGCACTGTCGGCGAGC
>JAYTXW010000186.1:0-3480 GCA_043742745.1 Sphingomonadaceae bacterium | reverse complement strand
GCGACGGCGTGCGGCGACGGCCCGAGGGGCGCTTCGTTGGACGACAGCTTGACTGGGTCGGCGACCCCGGTCAGCTTTGCCTTGCCGGGAACATAGGCGTGGATCGCGTCGATCCATGGTTTGACTTGAGGAATGGCCATCGCCGCGCTTTGGCGGGTTGCAGCGCGGGTGACAAGCCGCGCGCTGCCGCAGGCCCGTCGGCGACACCGGCGGCACGTTGCATCGCGCCGGGTCCCGCCCTAACCACCGGCGATGCCCACCGACCTGCGCTTCGGCCTCGACCGCCGCGTTACCCTGTCCGACCCGCTCCACCTTGAATCGGGCGCGACGCTGGCGCCGGTCGAGGTCGGGTACGAAACTTACGGGGCGCTCGCCCCCGACGGCGCGAACGCAGTCCTGATCTGCCACGCGTTGACCGGCAACCAGCACGTTGCCGGGGCCGACCCCCGCACTGGGCGTCCCGGCTGGTGGGAGCGGATGGTCGGGCCGGGCAAGCCGATCGACCCAACGCGGCATTTCATCATCGCGGCGAACGTGTTGGGCGGGTGCTCGGGGTCGAGCGGCCCGGCGAGCATCGACGCCGCGACCGGGCGGCCATTCGGCATGACCTTTCCCGTCATCACCATCCGCGACATGGTCCGCGCGCAGGCGGCGCTGCTCGACTATCTCGGCGTCGCGACCCTCGCGGCGGTCGTCGGCGGGTCGATGGGCGGAATGCAGGCGCTCGACTGGGCGGTCGCCTACCCCCAGCGCGTCCGCGCCGTCGTCGCCATCGCCACCGCCGCCCGCCATTCGGCGCAGAACATCGCCTATCACGAGGTCGGGCGGCAGGCGATCATGGCCGATCCCAACTGGCGCGGCGGCGATTACCCGGCGGCGTCGCCCCCGGTCGCCGGCCTCGCGGTCGCGCGGATGGCGGCGCACATCACCTATCTGTCGGAGGAAGGGCTGACCGCCAAGTTCGGGCGGCGGTTGCAGGATCGCGATGCGGTGTCGTTCGGCTTCGACGCCGATTTCCAGGTCGAATCGTACCTGCGCCACCAAGGCTTGAGCTTCGTCGAGCGCTTCGACGCCAACTCGTATCTGTATATCACCCGCGCCACCGATTATTTCGACCTCGCCGGCCCCCACGACGGGCGACTCGCGGCGGCGTTCGCGGGGACGGCGACTCGTTTCGCCGTCATCGCGTTCGATTCCGACTGGCTGTACCCGACCGCCGAGGCACGGCGGATCGTCCGCGCGCTCAACGCCGCCAACGCCCGCGTCAGCTTCGTCGAACTGGCCTCGCCGCATGGCCACGACGCCTTCCTGCTCGACTCGCCCGAGCTAAACCGCGTCGTCGACGGCTTCCTGCGGGCGGGCGAATGACCACTCGGGCATTCGCGGCGACCATCACGCTTCGCCCCGACCTCGCCGCGATCGTCGCCGCCGTGCCGGTCGGTGCACGGGTGCTCGATGTGGGCTGTGGCGACGGTGCCTTGTTGGCAGCACTCCGGGCAGAGAGGGGCGTCGATGGGCGGGGCATCGAGCTGTCGGGGGCGAACGTCGCCGCCGCCGTTGCCCGCGGCCTGTCGGTGGTTCAGGGTGACGCCGATACCGACCTTGGCGACTATCCGACCGCCGCGTTCGACGTCGCGATCCTGTCCGACACGCTGCAGGCGATGCGCGCCCCCGACGCCGTCCTCGGTGAGCTCGTCCGTATCGCACGGACGGCGGTCGTCGCCTTTCCCAATTTCGGTCATTGGCGCGTGCGGCTAAGCCTGCTCCTGCGCGGACGGATGCCGATGACCGCGACGTTGCCGGTGCCGTGGTACGCGACGGCGAACATCCACCTGTGTTCGATCGCCGATTTCCGTGCGCTAGCAGCCGAGCGCGGGCTGACGGTTGCGCGCGCGACGTTCCTCAGCGACGGGCGCGACGTGACGTGGGGGGCGAACTGGCGCGCCGAACAGGCGGTCTTCGTCCTCCGACGCTAGGCAGCTATGCCCCTAAAGCCTTAAGCTGGCGCCCGTCGCAGTGCGCCGACGCGCCCGATCATCGCTGCGGCCGCCCCGCCACGCGGCTCGGCGGCGACCAGATACCAGCCGCCGAACGCTTCCCAGCCGACGGGATCAAGCATCGTCTCGACGAGCAAGCGTTCGAGGCGCGCGCGCGAGAAATGCTGGCCGGGAACGCCGTGGCCCAGGCTCAGCCACCGCCGGGGGACGACGAGCCACACCCGCCCGGCGGGAGCGATCACGCGGCGCACCTCGCGCAGGATGGCGGTGGGCGAGTCAGCCAGTTCGAGGATGGCGGCAACGATGACGACGTCGAACAGCGCCTCGACAAACGGCAAACGCAGCGGGTCGGCGATCATCGCGCACGACCCGGAACTCGCTGGCCACGGCGCCGACGCGCACACCGCGAGGTGGGCAACCGATGCCGCATCAGCTGGATCGAGGGCGGCGTGATCGAAGGCGAGCAGCCGCGTCGCAGGCCCGAGGCGAAGCTGATCGCGAAGTGCGGCACGAAGCGGGGCGTCGATGATCCAGCCTCCTCTGGCGCGGCGTCGCGTGTCGGTTTAGCAGCTTCGCATCGCCAACAGGAGAGCAACGATGCTCGGACGCCGTATTCCCGCCGTGACCTTCAAAACGCGCGTTCGCGATGCCAGCATCGGCGGCGACAACCCCTTCCGCTGGCAGGACGTGACGACCGACGAGGTCTTCGCCGCCGGCAAGCGCATCGTCGTCTTTTCACTGCCCGGCGCGTTCACCCCGACGTGTTCGAACGAGCAGTGCCCCGGTTTTGAACGGATGTACGACGACATCCGCGGCCACGGCGGCGTCGACGAAGTCTATTGCCTCAGCGTCAACGACGCTTTCGTCATGTACCAGTGGAGCCTGAAGCTTGGCCTCAAGAATATCAAGATGCTGCCCGACGGGTCGGGGCGCTTCACCCGGCTGATGGGGATGCTCGTCGACAAGAACGCGCTCGGTTTCGGGATGCGGTCATGGCGCTATGCAATGGTCGTCGATTCGGGTGTCGTCACCGCGTGGTTCGAGGAGCCGGGGATCAACGACGACGGGGCCGATCAGGACCCTTACGCCGTCAGTACGCCGGAAAATGTGCTCGCATGGGTGCAGGCGAACGCACGGTGATCAGCGTCTAGGTGGCTAGCGAGAAAGGCACGGGCAAAGCCCGTGCTGTCGTCGGACGGGTTCGGTCGGCTTCAGGCCGCCCGCCCCGCCGGCCGAGCGAGCGCGGGTCCCGAATTAGTGGACGAACGTAAAGGGCGTTCCTCCACTAATTTGCGCCGCTAATCCCGCGCGATACACATCGCAATTCCCATGCCGCCACCGATGCACAACGTCGCCAACCCCTTCTTCGCGTCGCGACGGCCCATCTCGTAGAGTAACGTCGTCAGCACGCGGGCGCCGGACGCACCGATCGGGTGGCCGATCGCGATTGCGCCACCGTTGACGTTGACCTTGGCGGGATCGA
>JAYTXW010000185.1:0-2970 GCA_043742745.1 Sphingomonadaceae bacterium | reverse complement strand
TCGACGGACAATCGTGCGGTGCACATGGGGACCTGTATGCTGAAGATCGCTCGCGCGACCGCGTTGTTACTTGTGCTTGTCGCGGGGCCGGTGCGCGCGACGGTGCGTGTTTTGATGGTCGGCATCGACCAGTATCAGTTCAGCGTCGACGCCCACGACCCGACGGCGGATCCGAAATTCCACAACCTCAAGGGTGCGGTCAACGACTTGGGGACGCTGCGGGCGACGCTCGTGACGACTGCGCACCTCGGCATCGTGCCCGTGACAAGCGGGTGTCGCGCGGTGGGGCCGACCTCCGTCGTGCTGACCAACGCCTGTGCCGGTCGCACCGCGATCCTCGCTGGCTGGGCCCGCTTGGCAGCGGCGTCGGTGCGCGGTGACACGATATTATTCTATTTTTCAGGCCATGGCTCGACGGTAATCGACGCGACGAGGACGCAGGAGAGCGGGTCGAGCGACACACTCGTCCCCTACGATGCCCGTGGACACGACCGCAATCCGGAGATCATCGATCTCGAGCTCAAGGCGCTGATCGACGTCGCGACCGCGCATGGAGTTAATGTCGTTACAATCTTCGACAGCTGCAATTCGGGAACGGCCACCCGTGCCTTCTCGACCGATATTGCGCGGGCCATCCCGCGTGGACCGGCAATGCGACTGCCACAGTTCGCGGTCGTCGCCCCGGGCGCGAATCCCGGCTACCGCGTCCACCTGTCGGCCGCCGCCGACGGCCAGACGGCGGTCGAGCGCAATGGTCATGGGCTGTTCACCGGCGCCGTCGCCGCCGCGATCGCCGACGATCCCACAGCGACGTACGGTGACCTTCTCACCAAGGTTAAAGCAAAGCTCGCCGCCGAGCCGCAGACACCGGGGGCCGAGCCGCAGACACCGGGGGCGGAGGGCGCATTAATTGCGCGGTTCCTCGGGCCGCCGCCGCTGCCCGGGCGTTATTTCGCTGGCCGGATCGACGGCGGTGCAGTGGTCGTCCGCTTCGGCACGCTCTCGTTCGTCACACCGGGGTCGCGCTTTGCAATCTTCGCGTCGTCGACCGCCGCCGCGCGTCCCGGGGCCAAGCCGATCGCCGTCGGCATCGTGACCGCTGCCGATACCCATCAGGCGCGGATCGTGCCGACGACGCCGCTGCCGGTCGCGAGCGGCGATGTTTTTGTCGCCGAACGCGCACATGATTACGGTAGCGACACGATCCGCATCGCGCTCGATGGCAGCGCGGTGCAGCAGGCCGCCGTCGCAGCAGCGCTCAAGCCGTTACCGGTGACCGTCGTTACCGCCGGGGCGGCGTTCGTCGCGCATTGGTCCGGTCCCCGGCTCCAGCTGGTGACGACGACATCTCCCCCGGCAATCATTTACGACAGCCAGGTTGCGCCCGCGACGATGACAGACCTGACGACGGCGGTACGCCGCATCGCCGATTATCGCGCCCTTCTCGCCCTTCAGCAGGCGGCGGGTGAGCCGACGACTCGTCTGCGCTTCTTTGTCGGCACCTGCAAATCGCCGACCGATCCGATCGTGGCGGCGCCGATGGTGGCAGGGGAACCGACGCTGCCGTTTGGGCGATCGAGCTACGTCATGGTGTCCAACCGGTCTGAAAAGACGCTCTATTCGTACCTGTTCGGGCTGAACCACGATTTCTCGGTGACCAGCCTCAATCCCAAAGGGGCGCACAAGCCGATCGCCCCGTATCCAGCAAATCCTCGGTGTCAGGATCTCGACGCCGGTCCCGGGCGCGCGACCCTGCTTGCGGTTTTGTCGGAAGAACAACTCGACGCCGACGCGCTGGCGCAGAACGGGCGGGAGCGCGCCTTTGGCAACTGCGCAAAGGGAACTGCCGCCTACCTTCTCTGTCAGGCGCACAAGCACTCGCGCGCCTTCGGGGCCGATGACAAATACTGGACGGTCGCGCTGTCGACGACGAACGTAGTGGAGGCAAAGCCATGACGATCCGTACCGATCTGCTCCGGTGGCTGCTGGTGCCACTCCTTCTCGGGCTCGCCGCCGCCAGCCCGCCGCCGCCAACATCCCCACCGTCGCCTAACATTGACGGTGGACGCATTATCGGCGGCGATGTCGCCCCGCCGCACAGTGTCCCGTGGCAGGTCGAAATCTTCTGGAAGTCGGACATCGTCGGTGTTGGCCCGTCCGCGCAGATCAACCATCAATGCGGCGGCGCGCTGATTGCGCCGGGGTGGGTCCTGACCGCTGCACACTGTTTCCTCGATCAATCAGACGCGCCGACCTATTCGGTGGCCGATTTCGCATCCAAGTTCCGGCTGCGTATCGGGACGCAGGAGATCGACGACATCAATGGCACCGTGTTCGCGATGGCCGATCCAGTCCTGCCGCACCCTGACTTCGTCGCACCGAACAAGGGACGGGCGGCCAAACCTGCCTTCAGCAACGACATCGCGTTGATCCGGCTTGCGCGACCGCTGGTCATCGACGCGGGCAACCGCGAGCGCGTTGCCGTTATCGCGATCGACCGCTCGACCGGCCCCGACGCCCTAGTCATCGTCCGCCGCCCGGTCACCGTCACCGGCTGGGGACGGGCGACCAACCTTGGCGCGGCGCGGGCGGCGGCGAAGGCGTTTTCAGCAACGATCGGGGGGATGGAACCCGGCCTTAAAATCGTCCCCCTCACCGTTATGTCGCGCGATCACTGCAACGCTTTGCCGGCGACACATTTCTGTGCCGGGGCAACCGATTCAGGTGCGTGCGTTGGCGACAGCGGCGGCCCGGTCGTCGCCATCGATGAGGATACGCGCCGCCCAATTCTCGTCGGCATCGTCAGCAGCGGCAACACCGTCCAGTGCGCAAAGGGCCTGACAGGCTCGGCGTTCACTCAGGTCGCGCCGTTCGCCGCGTGGATCGACGCGACGCTTGCCGTGTACAAAAGTTGGCTACCGTCGTGAGTCGCACCGCTGTTTTGGTAGTCGCCGCGCTGGTCGCGGTAAG
>JAYTXW010000184.1:0-2494 GCA_043742745.1 Sphingomonadaceae bacterium | reverse complement strand
GCTGGTATCCCGTTCGAGCTCGGCATTATCCGCAGCCATTATGTCGGGCGGACCTTCATCCAGCCGGGCGACCAGATCCGCAACCTTGGCGTCAAGCTCAAGCACAACGCCAATCGCGCGCTGATCAATGGCAAGAAGATCGTCCTGATCGACGATTCGATCGTGCGCGGGACGACGAGCCTGAAGATCGTCCAGATGCTCCGCGACGCCGGGGCGGAGGAAGTCCATATGCGGATCGCCTCGCCGGCGATGAGCCATAGCTGTTTTTACGGGGTCGATACCCCCGAACGCTCGAAGTTGCTCGCCGCCAACATGGACGTCGCCCGGATGCGCGATTTTATCAAGGTCGACAGCCTCGCCTTTCTGTCGATCGACGGCCTGTACCGCGCGCTTGGCGAGGAAAAACGTGACGACGCCGCGCCGCAGCACTGCGACGCCTGCTTCACCGGCGATTACCCGACCCGTTTGACCGATCAGGAAGACCACGAACCCGCCGACCAGCTATCGCTGTTGGCCGAGCGGATGATGTGACCAGCCTCGCCAACAAAATCGCCCTCGTCACCGGGGCCTCGCGCGGGATCGGCGCGGCCACGGCGCGGGCGCTCGCCGCCGTCGGGGCGCACGTCATCCTCACCGCGCGGACTGAAGCCGGGTTGATCGAGGTCGACGACGCAATCGCGACCGCTGGAGGCTCGGCGACAATTGCCCCGTTCGACCTCAAGGATTCCGACGCGATCGACCGCCTTGCCGCCGCCGTCGCGCAGCGGTGGGGTAAGCTCGACATCCTCGTCCTGAACGCCGCGACGCTCGGCACGTTGACCCCCGTGCCGCACATCGCGCTCAAGGAGTTCGACACCGTCGTCGGCCTCAACCTGACCGCCAACTGGCGGCTGATCCGCGCGTTCGACCCGCTGCTCCGTGCGAGCGATTCTGGTCGCCTAATCACCCTGACGTCGTCGGTCGCGACCACGCCGCGCGCCTATTGGGGGGCCTACGCCGCGACGAAGGCGGCGCTCGACACACTTGTCCTGACGTACAGCGCGGAGGTTGCGAACATCACGCCCGTCCGCGTCGCGATCGTCGACCCCGGCGCGACCGCGACGACGATGCGCGCGCGCGCCTTCCCCGGCGAAGACGCCGCCACTATCAAACCCCCGTCCGCCGTCGCCGACGCGATCGTCGCGCTGCTCGGCGAGGACTGGCCAAGCGGCACCCGGCAGCGCGTCGGGTAAGCGGGCGGTAACCAGCGGTCGCGGCGCGGCGAAGGACTCCGTGGCGCGCCGACCGCTGCGCGCCTAGGGTTCTGCTCATGCTCCGTTTCCTCCTCGCGCTGCTTGCGCTCGCCGTCCCCGCCGCCGTCACCGCGCAGGCGGTCGTCGACAACTTCAACACCCGCGTCGAACTGATCGCCGGGGTGCCCGACGCGAGCGGTGCGCGGACGGTCGGGTTGGTTTTGACCCCCAAGCCCGGCTGGCACAGTTATTGGTCGAACCCCGGCGAGGCGGGCTTCGCGCCCAAGGCCAAGTGGACCCTTCCTGCCGGTGCGACCGCCGCCTCGCTGCGCTTCCCGGTGCCTGGGACGCTCCTCGTCTCGGGGCTGATGAACTATGTCTACGAAAGCGCCGCAACGTTGGTGACAACCATATCGGGCCCGGTCGGAGCGATTGGCGTCGACCTCAACTACCTCGTCTGCACCGCAGAAATGTGTGTCTCCGAGAGCGCGAAGCTGACCCTCCCCGCCGGTGCCGCCGACCCGCGCATCGCCGCCGCGCTCGCCGCGCTGCCGACGCCGCTGACTGGCGCACGCTTCGCCGTCGACCACGGCCGCCTCGCGCTGGCGGTTCCCGTCGCCAATCCGGCGAGCGTCACCCACGCCTATTTCTTCCCCGCCGCCGACGGCATCGCCGATTATGCCAGCCCGCAGGTCGTCACCGTCGCTGGCAGTACCTTGCGGATCGAGACCAAGACCGCCGTCGCAGCGCCCGGCACCAAGGCCGCACCGCTGGCGACGGTCGCAGGCGTCCTTCGCATCGAGCGCGGAACCAAGGTCACCGGCTACACCCTGACCGCCGAGCCCGGCGCGGTTGCCGCCGCCGGACTTGCCTCCGCCCCACCGTCGAACACGCTCGCGCTGTTTGCCTCCGCCCTCGCCCTCGCCATCGCCGGGGGAGCCGTCCTTAACGTCATGCCGTGCGTCTTCCCGATCCTCAGCCTCAAGGCGCTGAGCCTCGCCAAGGGCGGTGCGACGCCTGTTGAGGCGCGGCGCGACGCCATGGCTTATGCCGCCGGGGTCATCGCCGTCTGTGTTGCGCTCGGCGGGGTCGTGTTGGCACTCAGCGCGGCGGGCGACGCGGTCGGCTGGGGCTTTCAGCTGCAGAACCCCCGCGTCGTCGCCGGGCTGCTGATTCTAGTCACCGCGATCTCGTTGAACCTCGCCGGGCTGTTTGAACTCGGCAGCTTTGGCGGCGGCGAGAGCCTTGCGAGCAAGCCCGGG
>JAYTXW010000183.1:0-21146 GCA_043742745.1 Sphingomonadaceae bacterium | reverse complement strand
GTGGGGGCGTGAAATTCACCCTGTCGTGGCTGCGTGAGCATCTCGAAACTGAGGCGCCCATCGCCGAAATCCTCACCGCGCTCAACGATTGTGGGCTCGAGGTCGAAGGCGTGACCGACCCTGCCGCGAAGCTTGCCGCGTTCACCATCGCCGAAGTGCTGACCGCCGCACCCCATCCGCAGGCCGACAAACTTCAGGTGCTGACCGTCGCCACCGGCAGCGGCGAGTCCGTTCAAGTCGTGTGCGGCGCACCGAATGCGCGCGCGGGGATGAAGGGCGTGTTCGGCGCCGTCGGAACCTATGTTCCGGGCAGCGACCTGACACTCAAGGTCGCGAGCATTCGCGGCGTCGAATCGCGCGGCATGATGTGTTCGATGCGCGAGCTCGAACTCAGCGACGAGCACGACGGGATCATCGACGTTCCCACCGACGCCCCGGTCGGGTCAAACTATGCCGCGTGGGCGGGCCTCGACGATCCGGTGATCGAGGTCGCCGTCACGCCGAACCGGCAGGATTGCATGGGAGTGCGTGGCATCGCCCGCGACCTCGCCGCCAAGGGGCTGGGGCGACTGAAGCCGCTGACCGAGGCATACCGTGTCGCCGCTTTCGCCGTCCCGCGCGCCGGACCGGGGCCCGACGTTCGCACCGCCGACCCCGCCGGCTGCCCCGCCTTCTTCGCCTGCACGGTCAGCGGTGTCGTCAATGGCGCGGCGCATGACTGGCTCCGCGCCAAACTGTCCGCCGTCGGCCAGCGCCCAATCTCGGCATTGGTCGACATCACCAACTTCATCATGCTCGATCTCGGCCGCCCGCTGCACGTCTATGACCGCGCGAAGCTGATCGGCGCGCTGGCCGCCCGTAAGGCGCAGGTGGGCGAGGAAGTCGTGGCACTCAACGGCAAGACCTATGCCCTCGACGACACGATGACGGTGATCGCCGACGACGCCCACGTCCACGATATCGGCGGCATCATGGGCGGCGCGGCGTCGGGGTGCTCGGCGGACACGACCGACGTGCTGATCGAATGCGCGTATTTCGACCCCGCTGGCATCGCGCGCACGGGGCAGAAACTGCTTCTGACGAGCGACGCGCGGACACGGTTTGAACGCGGCGTCGATCCCGCCTTCCTCGATGAAGGGCTTGAGATTGCGACATATCTCGTCCTCGAACTATGCGGTGGGACGGCGAGTGCGGTGACCCGCGCGGGTGTGCCGCCGATAGCCGAACGGACGATCGCCTTCGATCCGGCACGAACGCTGGCGCTCGCCGGGGTCGATATCCCCGCCGATGAACAGGCGGCAATCCTGACGCGGCTTGGTTTCACCGTGACCACCGGCAACCGCGGGGTCGTCACGGTGCCGTCATGGCGGCGCGACGTCGATGGGGCGGCCGATCTGGTCGAGGAAATCGTTCGCATCTACGGCCTCGCCCACGTCCCCTCGACCCCGCTCCCCCGCGCCGAAGGCGTCGCTCGCCCAACCGCGACCCCGGCGCAGCGGACCGAACGCCGCCTCCGCCGGGCACTCGCGGGACGTGGATTAAACGAAGCGATTACATGGAGTTTCATCGCCCCCGCCGCCGCTGAATCGTTCGGCGGCGCGGCGTGGACGGTGGCCAATCCGATCTCGACCGAGCTCGCGGCGATGCGCCCGTCGCTCGTCCCCGGCCTTCTCGCGGCGGCCCGGCGCAACCTCGATCGCGGCGAAGCAGGGGTGCGGCTGTTCGAGGTCGGACGGCGCTATACCCCGACCGGTGAACGCGCGACGGCGGCGATTCTCCTCGCGGGAACCGCGCGCTCCCGCGACTGGCACACAGGAGCCGCGACGGGGTTCGACGCTTTCGATGCGAAGGCCGAGGCACTGACGGCCCTCGCCGCCGCTGGTGCTCCGGTCGATCGGCTGACCGTCCTGCCGCCCGCTGACCCGTGGTTCCATCCGGGGCGGAGCGGTCGGTTGGCGTTGGGCAAGGCGATCGTCGCGACCTTCGGCGAATTGCATCCACGCTTAGGCGGCGACCTGCGGCTACCCGTCGTCGTTGCCGAAATTTACCTCGACGCGCTCCCCCCCGCCCGCACCCGCCGCGCGCGCGCCGCTTTTGCGCCCCCGGCGCTGCAACCGCTCACCCGCGACTTCGCGTTCGTCGTTGCCGCCAACACCGCCGCCGAAACGCTCCTCCGCGCCGTTCGTGGGGCCGACAAGAGTGCGGTGACCAAGGTCGCGTTGTTCGACCGGTTCGATCTGGGCGACGGGCGGGTCAGCCTTGCCGTGACGGTCACCATCCAGCCCGCCGCACGAAGCTTCAACGACGTCGAGATCGACGCGATGTCGGCGGCAATCGTCGCGGCGGCGGCGAAGGTTGGCGCAACGCTGCGGGGGTAGTGGCTGGAGCGATCTAGCGCAGCCAAGCGTTGCGCAGCGCATGAACATCAGCACCACGACCGCCGCTTCCCCCGATCGAGTTCGCGAGCAGCATTTCATTACCCGAATAGGTTGGCTGCGCGCCGCTGTCCTCGGCGCGAACGATGGGGTCCTGTCGACCGCGAGTGTGATCGCCGGTGTCGCCGCCGCCAACCCTGGCGCCCACACGGTGCTGCTTTCGGGCGTTGCTGCGTTGACTGCGGGTGCCATGTCGATGGCGGCGGGCGAATATGTCTCGGTCAGCAGCCAGGCCGACACCGAAGCCGCCGATCTCGCCCGCGAAGCCGACGAACAGGCCACTGATCCGCTCGGAGAGGCGCGTGAACTAGCGGCGATTTATATCAAGCGCGGCCTGTCGAAGCCGCTCGCGCAGCAGGTCGCCGCCGCGCTGATGGCGAAGGATTCGCTTGGTGCCCACGCCCGCGACGAACTCGGCATGACCGAGGTGTCGACTGCAAACCCGGTGCAGGCGGCGCTGACGAGTGCGGCGTCGTTCTTCGTCGGCGGGATCTGGCCTGTCGTCGCAGTGCTGCTCGCGCCGCCGACGGTGCTCCTGTATGCCGTAGTAGCGGTCGCCCTTGCCGTCCTTGCGGCACTCGGCGTGGCGGGGGCGAAACTCGGCGGTGCCAATCTCCCTCCGGCGGTTATCCGTGTCGTCTTCTGGGGGGCGCTGGCGATGGTGGTCACGGCAGCCGTGGGCTATTTGTTCGGGGTCGCCGCCGCTTAGCGTTTCAAGACCACCGTTCGCCCAAGCAGCGGCAAATTGGGCGGCCGCTCCACCACCCGCACCGCATCACGCCGTGCGCGGTCAAGGATCGCGGCGGGCGTGTCGGCGTCGTGAAAAATCGTGTCGGCCTGATTGAGCGCGCGGAGCTGGCGGAGTGTCAGGTCGTCGGGGTCGGCCGAAGTGAGGACGATCGTGGTTATGCTGCTTGCCACCACCGTTCCGAATGAATCGACCGCGCGTGCCACCGCCGCGCTGGCATCGACGTGGTCGGCGAGGGGGTCGAGCGGGCCGCCGGGGGCAAGCGCCGCGTCCCACAGGCGGCGGCGGGCGTCGACGGTCGGGGCGCCGGTGGCGACGGCCGCGCGGGCGGCGAAGATTGCGGCAGCGAGTTGCCCGAGGCCGGCGGGGAGCAGCGCCTCGAACCGCTCACGCAACGCTTTGGCCAGCGTCGCCGACGCGCCGCCGGTCCCGACCGCGACGATCACCGGCGATCGGTCGACGATCGCGGGCACAGTGAAGTCGCACAATGCTGGCCGATCGACGACGTTGACGAGCAGCCCGGCGGCGCGGAGGCGGGTCGCAGCGGCCTCCGCCGCGTCGGCGTCATCGAGCGCGACGAAGGCGAGCCGCGCGGGAAGATCGCGGACGACAACGCCGCCAGCGCTCGCGATGAGCCGCGCCTTAGCGTCGGCGGCGTCGCCGGTGCCTATAAGAAGCACCCTCTGACCGCGCAGGCGGAGGAAGATGGGGAGCGAATCCATTGCTAGGTGCGCTCCGCTTGCGTCAGGCTGGACGGTGGGCGAACAGGATCGCAGCGAGGGCCAGCTCGACGCTGCCGACTGCAAGCGCGAGGTTGGCCGGCAAGTGCCCAAGCCCGGCGACCGCGCCCAATGCGGTAATCACCGCGCCGAACGGCCAGTAGCGCGCGTCGCCGTAGACCGAGCGGAACACGGCGTAGCGCGCACCGATCGTGAGCGCCATCACCGGAAAGGTGAGCGCGGGCGCGACCCCGGAGAAGGAGCCACGCGATCAGAATGCCCGCGAATAGTAGAAAGGTCGTCTCGATCGCCAGCCGCTGGAGCGGGTTGGCCGCAGACGCCGATGGAGCGCGAAAAACGGTCCGCGACAGCGCGACCGACGCCGGGAAGATCGCCATGCGCCGATGCACAGCGCGGCGAAGCCCGTCGCGACGCCGAAGCGCAGCCAGACCGCGCCAGCGATCAGCCAGACCAGCCCCGACACAACAACGCCCGGCGCCCCGTCACGGTAGGCGGCGCGCATTTCGCGCTGGGCGGCGGCAATATCCATGATTCCCTCGTCGGTCGATGGGCAGCCTAGCCATGCTGCGGCGGCCGCGAAAGGATCATCGTATGCTCGCAATAAACTCGCGCACCGCTGGGCCGACATCGTCGCGCTCCAAGGCCAGCGCGATGTTGGCGGTGATGTGGCCCGCCTTGTCGCCGCAGTCGAAGCGGCGGCCGGTATAGGTCAGCGCGTGGAATGGTTGAATGCCGATCAGCTGCGCCATCGCGTCGGTCAGCTGGATCTCGTTACCTGCGCCGCGCTTGCCTTCGGCGAGAATCGTCATCACTTCGGGTTGCAGGATATAGCGCCCAATCGCGGCGAGGCGTGATGGGGCGGTACCCTGCTTCGGCTTCTCGACCAGCCCGACGACTTCGGTGACCAGCCCGTCGACCGTGCCGGGGGCGACGATGCCGAAGCGGTCGGTGTGTTCGGCGGGCACTTCAAGAACGGCGATAACATTCCCGCCGAGGCGGGCATAGGCGTCGACCATCGTTTTGAGGCACGGTGCGTCCGGCGACCACAGCAGTTCGTCGGGCAGGAGCACGGCGAACGGCTCGTCGCCGGTGATCAGCCGCGCGCACCATACTGCGTGGCCAAGTCCCGCCGGTTCCTGCTGGCGGACATACGCGATCCGGCCCGGCGCAAGTTGCGTTTCGGCCAGCACGGCAAGTTCGGCGGTCTTGCCTTTGGCTTTGAGGCTGGCGGTCAGCTCGGCGGCGACATCAAAATACTCCTCGAGGCTCGCCTTGCCGCGCGCGGTGACGAAGATCATCTGCTCGATGCCCGCTGCGACCGCCTCGTCGACGGCATATTGTAGCAGCGGGCGATCGACGACCGGGAGCAGTTCCTTGGGCACCGCCTTGGTTGCGGGGAGGAAGCGCGTCCCCTGCCCGCCGACTGGGAAGATTGCCTTGCGGATAGGTTTGGTCATCTTTTCTCTCCTATCCCCCCGGACGGATCGAGCCATGGCGCAAACCGTTCGCGCGCCAGTTGGGCTGCCAGTTCCTCGCGCGGCCGTACGACCGCCCATGCCGCCCTGTCGACGAGCACCTCGGGGACCAGCGGGCGTGAGTTGTACGTCGACGCCATCGTCGCGCCATAGGCTCCGGCAGACATGAACGCGACCAGATCACCGGCGGCTACCGCGTCGATCGTGCGGTCTTCGGCAAAAGTGTCGCCGGTCTCGCATACCGGGCCGACAACAGTTGCGACCATCGTTCCGCCAGCCGGTGCGACGGCGCGGATATGATGCCATGCGCCGTAAAGTGATGGGCGGAGGAGGTCGTTCATCGCGGCATCGACGACGACGAAGGTGCGCGAGTCGCCGGGCTTCACGGTGACAACGCGGCTGACAAGGATCCCGGCATTGCCGACGATCAGCCGCCCCGGCTCGCACAACAGGCGGACGTCCCACCCCTTTGTCGCGCGGGCGACAAGCGCGCCGTAGTCGGCGGGGGTCGGGGGCGCGGGGTCGCCGGGACGATAGGGAATGCCGAGGCCGCCGCCGAGGTCGACGCGCTCGACGGTCAGCCCGGCGCCGCGAAGATCGCGCACAAGGTCGCCGAGCAGGCCGAAGGTCGCTTCGAGCGGCCCCAAGTCGGTCAGCTGGCTGCCGATATGCGCGCCGACGCCAACCGGGCGGACACCGGGGAGCGACGCGGCGAGGGCATAAGCGGCGGCGGCGCGGTGGAGCGGGATGCCGAACTTATTCTCATACCCCCCGGTTGAGATTTTCGCGTGGGTTTTGGCGTCGACCCCGGGGTTGATTCGCAGTGCGACCGGAGCCGTCGTCCTGAGCGCAGTCGCGACTTCGGACAGTGCGTATAGCTCGGCCTCGCCCTCGATGTTGACCTGATAAATGCCCGCCGTCAGCGCCGCCGCCATCTCGTCGCGAGTCTTGCCGACGCCGGAGAAGACGATGCGTGTCGGCGGTACCCCGGCGGCTTGCGCGCGTGCGAGTTCGCCGCCCGACACGACATCGGCCCCGGCACCGAGGCGGGCGAGGGTCGCGATGACGCTGATGTTGGGATTGGCCTTGACCGCATAGGCGATCAACGGAGGCTCGCCGCCGGGGCCCGCAAGGCCGTCGAGCGCGTTGCGGAACACGCCGAAATGTCGCTGCAGGGTCGCCGTCGAATAGCAATAAAATGGCGTTCCCACCGCAGCGGCAAGGTCGGTCAGGTCGACATCCTCGGCCCATAGGCGACCGGCGCGATCGGTGAAATGATCCATGCGGGCGTGTGTCAGCGTTGCGGGGGCAGGTCGAAACGGTCCTCGCGGCGCGCTTCGGATTTGTTCAGCGGGTCGTCGGCACGCTCGGGCTGCCCCTGCGTCGGGACTTCGAGTCGTTCGGTCGGGCTGGGTCCGGCGACCGGACGCGGCGTTTCCCCCGGCGGCGGCTTGGGCATCAACTCGCCCCGCTTGCCACAGGCCGCGAGCAAGGCGAGCGCGGTAAGCGCGACCACGACCTTCATGCGGCGCGCGCCGCAGCAATCGCGGCGCGGACGCGGCCGGGGGCGGTGCCGCCGAGGCTCGTCCGGCTGGCGACCGAGGCATCGACGCTCAGCACGCCGAACACCCGCGCGTCGATCCGCACATCGATCGCCTGCAGCGCCGCAAGCGGCAGGTCGGCCAGGCCCGCGCCCGCCGCCTCGGCCGCCTTGACCGCGCGTCCGGTGATATGATGCGCCTCACGGAACGGGACGTTGGCAACGCGGACCAACCAGTCGGCGAGGTCGGTCGCGGTCGAAAAGCCGCGCCCCGCCGCGTCGCGCATCGTGGCGACGTTAAAGGTCAGCGTCGCGACCATGCCGGTCATCGCCGCAAGGCCGAGCGCGAGCAGGTCGAACGCCTCGAACACCGGCGGTTTATCATCCTGCATGTCCTTCGAATACGCCAGCGGCAGGCCCTTCATCGTCACCAGCAGTGCCGTCAGGCAGCCGATCAGTCGTCCGCTATGCCCGCGCACCAGCTCGGCGGCGTCGGGGTTGCGTTTCTGCGGCATGATCGACGATCCGGTCGAGAAAGCGTCGGGCAGCGTAATGAAGCCGAACGGCTGCGACGCCCAGACAACGATCTCCTCGGCCAGCCGCGACAGATGCAGGCCGGTCAGCGCGGCGCAACTGAGAAATTCGAGCGCAAAGTCGCGGTCCGACACACTGTCGAGCGAGTTTGCCGTCGGACGGTCGAAACCGAGTTCTGCTGCAGTCGCCGCGCGGTCGATCGGAAACCCGGTTCCCGCCAGCGCGGCGCTGCCCAGCGGGCATTCGTTCAACCGCGTCCGCGCGTCGGCGAAGCGGCTCCGGTCGCGCTGCGCCATCGCGACATACGCCATCAGATGGTGGCCGAGCGTCACGGGCTGTGCGATCTGGAGATGGGTAAAGCCCGGCATAACCGTCGCGACGTGTTCGTCGGCGCGGGTCAACAGTGCGTCGATTAGCGCCATGAGCCCGGCGTCGACCGCGTCGATCGCATCGCGGACCCAAAGTTTGAAGCTGGTCGCGACCTGGTCGTTGCGCGACCGCGCGGTATGGATCCGCCCGGCAGCGGGGCCGACCAGCGCGGCGAGGCGCGTCTCAATGGTCATATGAATGTCTTCGAGGGCAAGGTCCTCCGGCACGCCGTCACGGGCGTATTCGGCCGCGATTTCGTCGAGCCCGCCAAGGATGGTGGCGGCGTCGGCGGTGCTGACAATCCCTTGCGCACCCAGCATCGCGGCGTGCGCACGACTGCCGGCGAGGTCCTGCCGCCACAGCCGCTTGTCGAACGGGATCGAGGCGTTAATGTCACGCATAACCGCCGCCGGGCCACCGGCGAAGCGGCCGCCCCACAGCGAATTGGACTGATCCGTGCCCGGTGTTTCTGGAAGAGTGATCGCCAGCGTCCTTTCGGCCCTCGCCCTTGCGGGGCCGCTATCCGCGAGTAAGGGAATCGCCGCCGTGCCGCAACTGCACAAGCTGGGGCAGATCGACCGCAGCCACGCGGGCGAAGCGGCCCCGGCGATCGCGGTCGAAGCGGCGGGCGGCAAAACGTCGACCGTCGCCGCGCTCGTCGCCGCCGCGCATCGCCCCGTCCTCGTCAACCTATGGGCAACGTGGTGCGTCCCGTGCCGCGTCGAGATGCCCGCGCTCGACGCCTTGGCAGCGCGTGACAAAGCAAAGCTGATGGTTCTGCCGATCAGCGAGGACCTTGAGGGCTGGCGGGCGGTGGCGAAATATTTCATGCCGGCGAAGTTCCCGGCGTTGACGACATGGGTCGATCAACCGGGCAACTTCGCGGTCAAGCTGGGTGCCACCGGACTGCCGGTGTCGATCCTGTACGGGGCGGACGGGCGCGAGAAATGGCGGGTAAATGGCCCGATGAAGTGGACGTCGCCCGAAGTGGCGAAACTATTGCGGTAGACCCTTGGCCGTCATCCCGGCGGAAGCCGGGATGACAAGCGCGGTACGTGAGTCGTGCCTTTTAGAAATCGACGCCTGCGGCGATCGCTTCCAGCTTCTTGATCCGCTCGCGCAGGTCGGCGAGGTCGATGCGGTTGGCGACGGCGGGAACGTCGCCGCGCCCGTAGGCGTCACTGTGCCCACCGGCTCCATGCCCCGCATCAAGCGCGTGGCGGCGGAGGTCAAGCCACGCCTTCCAGCTCCATGCGAATACCGCGCTGAGGACGGCGAGGCCGGTCAGCGCGGCGGCGCTGAGAATGACGAGGGAGTCGGGGGGAACCATGGCAACCTCCTGCGGCTGACGGCGGTGGGATCGGAAAATTTGAGGGTCAACGGTCTTTGGACAGGGCGTCAATCTGGTCGGACAGGCGCTTCGACGGGTCGGTGGCGAGGCGTTCGAGAACGGCGAGGCGGGCGTTCAGGCGGTCGATCTCGGCCTTCATCCGGGTGCCGTCCTCGATCGACACCGCGTCCTGCGGTGGGGCGATGAAGTCCTGCCCGCGCCGCCCACGCTTGCCCCATGCATTGACGCCGTACTTCGCACTCAGGACTTTGCCGATGGTGACAATGGCGATGATCGCAACGACCATCTCGAAAGGATTCATAGCGCGGGTTCCTGTTTGGCAGCGTTTAGTTAAGTGTGCTGGACGCGCGCCGGGCGTCGATCTCGGCGGCAAGGCCGGTACCACGGTCGGTGACGATGCGGTTGAGGACGGCGACGTGCGCCTCTAGCCGTTCAATTTTTGCGGCATATTGCGCCGCCTGTTCGCCGGCGACCTTGGCGGTCGTGTCGAGCTGGCGCGCCTTGAGGTCGAGCCAGCGTTTGGCGACGCCCGCAAGAATCGCGGTCATCGGAATCAGCACCCAGATAGCTTGCCAGTCGTGCACGGTCGTCTCTCCTCGTTGCGCGGGGGTAGGGCGGGGGAGCGGGTTAGTTGAGCGGGGCCTAGCCGCGGAGCTGGTCGATTTCATGGGCAAGGCCCGTCGCCCGGTCGGTCGCAATGCGGTTGAGGACGGCGACGTGCGCCTCCAGCCGTTCGATCTTCGCGGCGTGGTCGACCGCGTGGTTATCGGCGACCTTGGCCGCGACCTCGAGCTGCTTTTCCTTGAGGTCGGCCCAACGCTTGAACATGCCGGAGCCGATGCCCCCGACGATCGCGATAATGGGGATCGATAAGGCGACGAAGGCGAAAAGATTGTCGGGGCTCATGGCAGAATCCTTTTGGCGCTGGCGTGCAGCAAATCATTAGGGTGACACGCCGTGGTCAGCGCAGGGCATCGATTTCGCGCGCGGTCCGCTGCGCAGGGTCGGTGACGATCGTCTCGAGGGTGGCCGTGCGGCGGGCGAGCGCGGCGACGGCGGCGGCCATTCCATCCTGGTCCCGCGCGTCGGTCTGCGGGCCGATCGCGGCAGCGCGCTTCGTGCTGCGGACCTCGCGCCGGGCGTGCCAGCGCATCGCCGACTGGATGATGAAGTAGAACAGCGCCCCCAGCATCAGCCCGGCGATAAACGATGCCCCGTCGAGTGGTTTGTCGGACTGGATGCCTACATTGAAGTGGCTGTGCGCCGGGGTGACCGTTGCGACGAGGTCACCAGTCTCAGTTCTGGAGACGGTTGCTGTGCCGTATTCGTTCGTTACGGTGCTGTTGGTCGACATGGTCCGCTCCCCTTCCCTCGGCGCTTACTTCAGGCCGTCGATTTCGTTCGCGAGGCGGCTGTTCGAGCTGGTGACATAGGCCTCGATGTCGCGCAGGCGGCGCTCGGTTTCGCGAAAGCTCGACCGTGTGTCGCGAATCGTCCGCTGCGGCGCGACCCGGACCTTTTTCCAGAATTCGCGCTCGTCAGGCGTCTCGGCATAGAGCGAATAAGGCTTCGGTGTCGCTGTCCACGCCACGATCCAATAGGCGAAGAAGATCGGTGGGAAGAGGAAGAACAGTGTCATCATAAACCCGAGGCGAACCCACAGGATGTCAACGTCGAAGTAATCGGCGACCCCGGCACACACGCCAGAAACCTTGGCGTTGCGTTTGTCGAGGTAGAAACTGGTGCGGCTAGCGGACATGATGGCTCCCCTTGAGCTTTAGCGGCGGTAGGCAAGGCGCGGTTCGCCCGCGTCGGCCTCGCTCGTAATGCGGTCGGTCGGGTGCGCGCTGCCCAGGGCACCGTCTTTCCAACCGGGATTGTCGGCGGCGATGATGCGCTCGATCGACTCGAGGCGGGCGTCGAGCCGCCGGGCAGTGTCGTGGAGGTCGTCGAGGAGGTTCTCGTCCTCGATCGTAATCCCCTTTGCCTTGCGCCACTGGGTCATCGTGTTGAGGATGATCGCAGGCAGTGCGACGAACAACATTCCGCAGACGGCGATGGCAGTGAAATCGGCCATGGCTCAACCCTCCTTGGTCGCGAGGCGGGCCTTCATCGCGGCGAGTTCGCTTGCGATGCCGCTGTCCTGCTTCAGATCGGCGAATTCGTCGTCGAGGCTGCGCGCCGGGCCACCGAGGCTGAACGCATCGGCGTGGCCCTCGGCGAGGTCGGCACGGCGCTCGATCACCTCGAACTTGGCGAAGGCATCCTCGATGCGCGGCCCCTTGTACATCGCGCGCATCCGGGTCCGGCTATTGGCGTTTTCGATCCGGGTCAGCAGCGTATTCTGCCGCTGGCGCGCCTCGCGGAGCTTGCCCTCGAGCCGACGAATGTCTTCCTCGTTGGCATTCAGGCCGTCGTCGAGCTGAGCGATATCGCCCAGCGTTGCGTCGGCGAAGGTCTTGGCCTTGGCCTTTTCAAGCAGCGCGGCGGTCGCGAGGTCCTCACGGCCCTTCGACAGCGCGAGTTCGGCCTTTTCCGACCAGCTCAACTGCGCGGCTTCGGCGCGGGCGACGGCGCGGCGCATTTCTTTCTGATCGGCGATTGTGCGGGCGGCACCGGCGCGAACCTCGACGAGGGTTTCCTCCATTTCCATGATGATCATGCGGATCATCTTGGCGGGGTCCTCGGCCCGGTCGAGGAGGTCGGCGACGTTGGCGGCAACGATATCGCGGGTGCGCGAGAAGATCGACATGGGCAGGGTCTCCAGTGAGGCCACGAGTTTAGACGGTCTGAATGGCGGCGCCAGCGCCCATCGGGGCGGCGGCGGAAATCGGCGCGGCATAAGCCGGGGCAACAGCGGCGGCGACAAAGCCGGTGGCGAGCAGCGCCGAAGCGATAAGGCCGAGGGCGGAGCGTAGGATTGGGAAAGTCATGGTCGGTCTCCTGTGGGTCTAGGCGGGGCCGATCCCCGTCGATGAACACAGCGTTGCAGGACCCGTGCCAAGTGGAGTTGCGGACGTAAGATATTGAATATACACGATTGCATCGCTTTCACACGGCGGGCAGCTGTGGAGATGTTGCGAACTTGTGGGAAAATCCGCTAATCTGCGGTTCATGCCTACCCCCGCCGCCCTCATCGGCTCTGCGCCCAGCTTTCTCGATGCCGTCGAGCGCGCGTCGGCAGCGGCGGCGCTGAACCGCCCGGTCCTCGTCGTCGGCGAGCGCGGTACCGGCAAGGAACTGATCGCCGAGCGGCTCCATCGTCTCAGCCCGCGATGGGGCGGGCCGCTGGTCACGATGAACTGCGCGGCGCTGCCCGAGAACCTGCTCGACGCCGAATTGTTCGGCTATGACACCGGCGCGTTCACCGGCGCCGCGCGGGCGCGCCCGGGGCGTTTCGAGGATGCTGACGGCGGGACGCTATTCCTCGACGAAATTGCGACGCTGTCGCTTGCGGCGCAGGAACGCCTGCTGCGCGTCGTCGAGTACGGCGAGCTATCGCGACTCGGGTCGAACCGCGTCATCCGGGTCGACGTTCGTGTCGTCGGCGCGACGAACGAGGATCTGCCTGCGCTCGCTGAACGGGGCAGCTTCCGCGCCGACCTGCTCGACCGGCTCAGCTTCGAGGTCGTCACGCTGCCGCCGTTGCGCGAACGCGCCGACGATATTCCGCTGCTGGCCGGGCATTTTGGGCGACGGATGGCGGTCGAGTTGGGCTGGACGGGGTTTCCCGGCTTCACGGTGGCTGCGGCTGCAGTGCTCGCGGCCCATGCTTGGCCAGGCAACGTCCGTGAGTTGAAAAGCGCGGTCGAACGCTCGCTCTACCGTTGGGGCGATGCCGAGATGGCGGTCGGCGCAATCGTCCTCGACGCCTTCGATTCGCCGTGGCGGCCTGGTGCGCTGGCGACCCGAGCGTCGGCCCCAGTGCTGCTGATCGGTGACACGACCGCCGCCGCGCCCCCACAGTCGTCGCCGGGGTTCGATCATGCCAGCGTCGCCGACCTGCGCGTCGCGGTGGCCAACTACGAACGCGACATCCTCGCCGCCGCACTTGCTAAATGCCGCCACAACCAGCGCGCGACGGCGACCGCGTTGGCGCTGACCTACGACCAACTCCGCCATGCGCTGAAACGCCACAATATGCTGTGAACCGTGCGACCAGCGGGCGGTCCGGGCGTTATGCTCGCTCCATCACCGGAGAATCACGATGTTTTCATTGCCCCCACTCCCGTTCGCCCCCGAAGTGCTTGAACCGCATATGTCGGCGCGGACGCTGTCGTTCCACCACGGCAAGCACCACGCCGCCTATGTCGAAAAAGCCAATGCCGCGATCAAAGACGGTCCGCTCGCTAATGCGTCCGATGTTGAGGTGGTGCGGGCAGCGAAGGCGCAGGGCAACGTTGGGCTGTTCAACAATGCGGCGCAGGCGTGGAACCACAGTTTTCTGTGGAACAGCCTGTCGCCCGCCGGTGGTGGTGCGCCGTCGGGGCCGCTCAAGGCGGCGATCGACCGCGACCTCGGCGGGATGGTCAAGTTTGCCGAGACGTTCAAGACCGAAGCGGTCGGCCATTTCGGCAGCGGCTGGGCTTGGCTGGTCAGCGACGCGGGGACGCTCAAGATCGTCACCACCCACGATGCCGATACGCCGATGGTCCACGACGGGATGACGCCGCTGGTCACGCTCGACCTGTGGGAGCACGCCTATTATCTCGACTATCAGAATGCGCGGCCGGGGTTCGTCGACGCTTGGCTGGCGCATATGATCAACTGGGACTTCGCGGCGAAGAATTACGCGGCATTGTGACGAAAGCGGTCATCCCTGCGAAAGCGGGGATGACATCCAATCGCTATTCGCCTTCTTTCCCGTCCTTTGGCCCATGCCGCAAAAGGATCGGCGTCTGGGCGAGAGCAAAGACGAAGGTGAGGATGGTCACGCCGAACACCTTGAAACTGACCCAGTCGGTCGTCGATAGCGTCCGTCGCAGGACCTCGTTGAGCACCGCCAGCGCGATGAAGAAGACGATCCAGTTGCGCGTCAGCGTCCGCCACCCGGCGGGGGTGAGCGCCGGAAACGTCTCGCCCAGGACCAGGTGCAGCAGCGGGCGCTTCGTCACGACGCCGAACAGCAGGACGGCGGCGAGCAGGGCGTAGATGACAGTGAGCTTGATTTTGATAAACTCGGCGTCGTGGAACAGCAACGTCGCCGTGCCGAAAATGAACACCATCGCCCCGACGAGCCACAGCATCGGTTGGATGCGGCCATAGACGAAATGGGCGATTGCCATCGCGATCAGCGTTGTCGCCATCACCGCCGCTGTCGCGACATAAATGTCGGCGACGCGGTTGGCGACGAAAAACACCGCGAGCGGGGCAAAATTGAGCACCGTTTTTACGGTAGCGGAGGGGGTGCGCATCGCGCCCGTGTAGCGGGCGGGCGCGGTCGAGGGTAGGGGGGACCGGTGACTGCCGCGCCCGACGCCCTCATCGTGACCGACCTCGCCGCCGACCGCGGCGGACGACGGGTATTCGGCGGCGCTGGCTTCACCGTCGCACGCGGCGGCGCGGTTCAGGTCGAAGGGGCGAACGGCGCGGGTAAATCGACATTGCTCCGTGTCCTCGCCGGGTTGCTGCCGACCGCAGAAGGCCGGATAACCAACCCCTTTGTCACCACGCTTGCCGGGCACGATACCGCGCTCAAGTCGGGGCCGACGCTGGCGACCGAGCTGGCGCATTGGGCGCGGCTCGACGGGGCCGGTGCGGCTGGTGTCGCAGCCGCTGCCGCCGCGTTCGCGTTGACGCCGCTTCTCGATCTCCCCACCGGGTTCCTGTCGAGCGGGCAGCGACGGCGCGCGGCACTCGCGCGCGTCGCGGCGTCGGGGGCGGTGCTATGGCTGCTCGATGAACCCGACGCCGGGCTCGATACGGCGTCGAAGGGGTTGTTGGCCGCCGCGATCGCTGCGCACCGCCGTGGTGGCGGGATCGTCGTCGCGGTCACCCACGGCGATATCGGCATCGTCGACCCCCAGCGGTTGCGATTATGATCTTTCTCACCCTCGTGCGCCGCGACCTCGCCCTCGCGCTGCGCCAGCCGGCGGCGCTGCTGTTACCCGTGGTCTTCTTCATCCTCGTCGCCGCGCTGTTCCCCTTCGCTGTCGGTCCCGACGCGAGGCTGCTCGCACGCATCGCCCCCGGTGTCGTCTGGGTTGCCGCGCTGCTCGCCAGCCTGCTGCCCGTCGAAACGTTGGTCGCACCCGATGTGGGCGATGGCACGATCGATCAGATCGTCGTTCGCGGCATCGCGCTCGAAACCTGGGCGGCGGCGCGGCTGGTGGCGCACTGGCTTGGCTTTGCGCTGCCGTTGCTGATCGCACTTCCCGTCACTGCCGTCCTTCTTGGCCTGCCCGATCTGGGTCCGCTTGCGCTCGGCCTCGCGCTTGGCACCCCGGCGCTTGCTGCTCTTGCGCTCCTCGCGGCGAGCCTGACGGCGGGATTGCGCGGTGGCGGGGCGCTCGCCGGGCTGATCGTCGTCCCGCTCGCGTTACCCGTGTTAATTTTCGGCGTCGCCGATGCGCCCGGTGCGCTGCGGTTGCTCGCCGCAAGCAGTCTCGTCATCGTCGCGCTGACGCCGTTTGCCGCCGCTGCTGCGCTGCGCGCCGCCGACTGAGCGGCGAGTATTTGGTACATTGCGGGTAAAGCCGCGAACGGGCATTGTCGGGTTAACGCGGTCGGTATCCGCCGGGGCGTGGGGAAGGACTTTTCGATGACGTTCAGGATGATCGCTCTGGCGGCCGCGCTTGGTTTCGCCACCACCGTCTACGCCGCGCCGCCGGCCGCAGCACCTGCGGCGAAGCCGATGAACTACGATTGCACCAAGGCCGGCAACAAGAACAAGGCGGCGTGCAAGTCGGTCGCCGTGGCCCCGAAGCCGATGGCCGCCGCACCCGCGATGGCACCGAAGGCCGCGATGGCCTCCGCCGCGATGGCAGCAAAGCCCGCTGCGAAGCCGATGAACTATGATTGCACCAAGGCCGGGAACAAGAATAAGGCGGCGTGCAAAAATGTCGTCGTCGCCCCGGCAGCGGCGATGGCTCCGGCCAAGCCGATGGCGGCACCGATGGCAATGGCCCCGGCGAAGCCGATGGCAATGGCCAAGCCAAAAGCCGCCGCCGGACCAAAGACCTATGGCCCGAACGAGGTTGCTGCCACGCTGAAGAACGGCAAGGTCGTTCACTACGACTGCAGCAAGGCGGGCAACAAGGACAAAAAGGCGTGTGCCGGTAAGTAACTGCGCGCGTCATCGTGCCGCCGCCGGGTGATTTCGCCTGGCGGTGGTGCTAAATGAGGTCGTCATGCATCGCTTCGCCAATCCCGCCCGCTTTCTGCGCATTGCTCGCGTCATGACACCGCTGATGACTTTCACCGGGATTGCGGTGACGGCGGTGGGGTTGTGGATCGGGCTACTCGCGTCGCCTCCCGACTATCAGCAGGGCGAGAGCGTCCGTATCATGTACGTCCATGTTCCGGCCGCGTGGCTGGCAAGCGGCGGCTATTTCGGCGTCGCGCTCGCGTCCGCAGTCGCGCTGGTCTGGCGGCACCCGCTCGCAAGCATCGCTGCACGCGCGATTGCGCCGGTTGGGGCATTGTTCACCGCGATCTGCCTTGTGACTGGATCACTGTGGGGTAAGCCGACGTGGGGCACCTATTGGGTATGGGATGCGCGGCTGACGTCGATGCTGGTCCTGCTGTTCCTGTACCTTGGCTATCTGGCGCTGGCGAATGCCGAGGATGAGCGCGGCGGCGATCAGGGTCAGGCCAAGGGTGCAGCGATCCTCGCACTCGTCGGCGTCGTCAACCTGCCGATCATAAAGTTTTCGGTCGAATGGTGGCATACGCTCCACCAGGGCCCGTCGATCACGCTGACCAAATCGACGATCGATCCGGCGATGTTGTTGCCGCTAATGTTGTCGCTCGGCGGGTTCACCCTTGTATTCGGCGGCGTTGTCCTGATGCGGATGCGCGCGGCGCTGGCTCGCACCCGGACGGCGGCGCGCGGGCGGCGGCTCGCCGCAGCGTATGCGTGAGAGGATGACATGACCCACGCCGAATTTGTCTACCCGGCCTATGCGCTGACGATCGCCGGCCTGGTCGGGACCGTCGTCTGGAGCTTCGTCGCCATGCGACGCGCTGAAGGCGCAGCAGACAAGGATCGCCGCCGATGACCGCGCGCCCTGGGTTCAAACGGTTGCGGCCCAAGCACCAGCGGCTCGTCCTCCTCGTCGCGGCGCTGACTGTCCTCGGCGGGGCCAGCGCCCTCGCGCTATCGACGATCGGCGATACCGCGACGTATTTTTATGCGCCGTCGGACGTTCTCGCCCATGCGCCGGAGACGGGGCGCGCGATCCGCCTTGGCGGGTTGGTCGAGCGGGGATCGGTTGTCCACGCCGGGGCGCTGACCCGCTTCCGCGTGACCGACAACGCGCACGAGGTCGCCGTCACCTACACCGGCATCGTCCCCGACCTGTTTCGCGAGGGGCAGGGCGTGATTACGGAGGGGCGGTTTACCGCCGCCGGTTCGTTTGTCGCCGACACCGTGCTCGCCAAGCACGACGAGAAATACATGCCTCCCGAAGTCGCAGGATCGCTCCACAAGGTCGGGCGCGTCGGCTGACCTTAACGACGCCGAGCGACGAGTGACGCCGGGTCGCCCAAGCAGGGTCGTCGCGCCGGTTGCGCTGGGTCTCGCACTGGTACTCGTCGGCATCCGCTGGGTCGCTCGTCCATCTGCACCCCGCGTTGAGGCAGCAATTGGGCACAGCTTTCCGCACCTCGCGCTCGCGCCGCTGGACGGGCTGCCGCTGTTGACCGACGCGACACTGCGCGCCGGCCATCCGACGCTCGTCAACCTGTTCGCATCGTGGTGCATCCCCTGCCGTGCCGAGGCTGGGTCGCTCGCCGCGTTGCGCGTCGCTGGCGTCGCTTTCGTCGGGATCGCCGTGCGCGACCGGCCCGGCGACGCGGCGACCTTCGTCCGCGTGACGGGGGCGCACTTCGTCGCTGCGGGCCTCGACCCCGGCGAGCGCGTTCAGGCGGCGTTGGGGACGCGCGGCATTCCCGAAACATGGCTCGTTGACGGTCGTGGCATCGTCCGTGCCGTGTGGCGCGGCGGGATTGCTCCGGCGGACGTCGCCCGCATTGCGGCGACCGCTAACTCGTCCGCGCCAACGCCGTGAGAGCGGCGCGAATGCGCTGACGGATGCCGGCGTCGCGTGTTGTTTCGAGCATCGCCCCGAGCGAGGCGCGCGCGCCCGATACATCGCCCGCCAGCTGTTCGAGCCGCGCGCGCTCCCACCACAGGCCGGTGAAGCCGGGCGCGATCAGCGTCATCCGCTCGTGCAACGTCAAGGCGCGCGCGACATCGCCGGACCGCCGCGCGCGGGTCGCCTGGTTCGACACCAGCCGGACGAGCGTGGCGCGGTTGGACAGCGGAACAAGATGGTCGGCTTCGATGCCGCCGTTGCCGCCAAGGACGCGGTCGAGCACGGTCGACAACCCAGCCGACCCGATCAGCCGCCCGCCATCATAGGCGTCGATCAGTTGTGTCACTGGCTCGGCCCCGACACAGACGAGGACGTGGCCGGGCAGGCCGAGCGGGTCGGCGGCCCAGCCGATGCGGCGGGCAAGCGCCACGTACAGGATCGATAGCGTCACCGGCAGCCCGAGTTTGCGGTCGAGCAGACAAAGGAAATCGGCGTTCTTCGGGTTGTCATAATCGCTGGTGTCGCCGCTTATCTCGAGCGTATGGGCGATGAGGTCGCGCAATGTCCGCGCGCGCGCCGCCACCGTGTCGACACCCGCCGCTTCGCGCTGAAGCCGTAGCACCAGTCCCGTTAGCCGCGCGCGGGCGGTGTCGAGCGCCGCGTCGGGGTGATCGGCGGCGGCCAGCAGCAGCGCCGCGTCCGCCAGATCGATCGCGACATCGTCGACCAACCCGATGCGGGCGAGGTCGCTGGCGCGCAGGGCCACGTCGGTTGCGTTCGTCATCGTCCAGTCTCCCGCGTTCGGCAACCCTTGAGGAGCCACAGGATGTCCCGGCTTGAGGCGCTTGTCGAGCGGCTTAGTTGTCGGAGCCCGGAAGGGCATCGCGCAATTGAAGGCCGCGTGCATAAACCGTCGACCGTGGCAGGCCGAGGGCGGCGCTGACCTCGGCAACCGCCGTGCTTAACGGTGCGCGAGTCATCGCGGCGGCCAGCAGCGCGTCGAGGTCGGCGGCGGTTGTCGGTGCGGAGACGGGGCCGCCGACGACGATCACGACTTCTCCGCGCGGCGCAGCCGTAGCGTAGCGCGCGGCGAGGCCGGTCAGCGTGCCATCGACCGTCTCCTCGAACTTCTTGGTGATCTCGCGCGCCACCGCCGCCGGGCGATCGCCGAGCCGCGCGGCGAGGGCGGTAAGCGTCGCTGCCGTCCGCGGCCCCGATTCGTAGAATACCAGCGTTGCGCGGACGTTCGCCACCTCGTCGATTGCTGCGTCGCGTGCGCCGGCTTTGGCCGGCAGGAAGCCCATGAACAGAAACCGGTCGGTCGGCAGCCCGGCGAGTGTCAGCGCCGCAACCGCTGCACAGGCGCCCGGCACGGTCACGACATTCACCCCGGCGGCGCGGCAATCGCGGACGAGCTTGAAGCCCGGGTCGGAGATCAACGGTGTCCCTGCGTCGCTGACCAGCGCGACCGCGTGGCTGCCTGCGCGGGCGACGAGGCCGGGGCGGACGGCGTCGGCGTTGTGATCGTGGTACGGTGTCATCGGCACGGTCGCGCCGATGTGCGCGAGCAGCTTTGCCGTCACCCGCGTATCTTCGGCGGCGATCAGCGCGACCCCGGCCAGTACGGCGGCGGCACGCGGGCTGAAATCACCGAGATTGCCGATTGGCGTCGCGACGATATACAGGCCGGGGGGAAGCGGGTCGGCGTTTGAGAGGTTCATATGCGTATCTTGGGCGAAAGCGACGCGCTGCGACAGGGTTTTGCGGTGCGACCGGGCTTTGCCTGGCGACCGCATTTCGCACTTACCATGACGATTGCGCTGACGACATTTGTCGCGGCGTGCGCCACCGCGCCGCGTATCGCATTGAAAGCCCCACCGCCGCCGCACGCCGCCGTCCGTCCGATAGTACCGGCGCCCACGGTTTTGGCGCGTAACCGTGTCGCGCTGCTCGTGCCGACGACCGGGGCCAACGCCGCCGTCGGCGCATCGATTGCCAATGCGGCGACGCTGGCGTTACTCGATACTGGTGCGACCCGGTTCGACCTGCAGGTGTATGATACCGCAGGTGGGGCAGCAGCAGCAGCATCGCGCGCGCTCGCCGACGGGGCGAAGCTTTTCCTCGGTCCGCTGCTCGCCCCCGATGTCCGCGCAGTCCAGGGGGTCGCTGCCGCTGCCGGGGTTCCTGTCCTCGCCTTTTCGAATGACGCCGCGCTGGCCGGCAGCGGCACCTTCATCCTTGGCTATCAACCGGGTCAGTCGATCGCGCGCGTCGTCGCTTATGCCCGGGGGCGCGGCATCGACCGCTTTGCCGCACTTGTCCCGGTCGGGGTCTATGGCGACCGGGCGGCAACGGCGTTCCTCCGCGCCGTCGAAACGGCGGGGGGCCGGGTCGTTGCCGTGCAAAGCTATCCGCGAACGTCGGCGGGGCTACTCGCGGCGGCGCGTAAACTGACAAATTATGACGCTCGCACCGCAGCCGCGACCAAGACCGCCGCACTTCGCTCTGACGGGACCGTCGCGGCGGTGACGAAGCAGATCGCTCCGGTTGCGTTTCAGGCGCTGCTGATCGCCGATTCGGGGTCGGTTGCGGCCTCGGTTGCCCCGGCGCTCGGGCAGTTTGGGGCGACGACGGTCTTGATTATGGGAATGGAGCTGTGGGGTAGTGAGCCGGCCATCGCCCGCGCCGCGGCGTTGC
>JAYTXW010000182.1:0-5925 GCA_043742745.1 Sphingomonadaceae bacterium | reverse complement strand
GGGAGGAATGAAGATCCTCCCCCTCTTCTGGGGGAGGAGGACCGCGCCGCTTCCGGCGTGGTGGAGGGGGTTCTCTCTCACGCCCCGATCAACCGCTCGTGCACGACCGCCCCGCCGCGTGTCAGCGTCACGCCCTTCACGATGTCGTCGTCTTCGGCGAATTTCAGCCCCGCGTCCTTGTCCCAGAACGCGGCGATGAAGTTGTACAGGTTGCGGGCATATAGCGCGCTGGCATCGGCGGCGAGGCGGCTCGGCATGTTGCGATGGCCGATGATCGTCACGCCGTGGACGAGCGGGGATGCGCCGACGACCGAGCCTTCGACGTTGCCGCCGCTTTCGACCGCGAGGTCGACGATGACCGATCCAGGGCGCATTGTCGCGATCTGCGCGTCGGTGACGAGTCGCGGGGCGGGGCGGCCGGGGATCAGCGCGGTGGTGATGACGATGTCCTGCTTGGCGATGTGGCTCGACACCAATGCACCCTGCGCCGCCTTGTACTCGTCCGACGTTTCGGTGGCGTAGCCGCCCGCGCTCTCGCTCTGGCCGGCGACGTTATCGACGAAGATCGCCTTTGCGCCGAGCGATTCGATCTGCTCCTTGGTCGCCGCGCGGACGTCGGTCGCGCTGACGAGGGCACCTAACCGCCGCGCGGTCGCGATCGCCTGCAACCCGGCGACGCCGACGCCCATGACGAACACCCGCGCGGCGCTGATCGTGCCCGCCGCTGTCATCATCATCGGGAAGGCGCGGCCATAGGCTTCGGCGGCATCGATCACCGCCTTGTACCCGCTCAAGTTCGACTGCGACGACAAGATGTCCATCGACTGCGCGCGGGTGATGCGCGGCATCAACTCCATCGCCATCGCGGTGATGCCGGCGGCGGCATAGGCGTCGGTCCGCGCGCGGTTGGTGAACGGGGCGACCGTCCCGGCGAGCATCGTGCCCGACGCAATGCCGGGCAGGTCGGCGATGTCGGGGGTCTGGACGGTGATGATCAGGTCGCTCCCCGCGACCGTCGCCGTGCGGTCGCCGACCGCAGCGCCGGCGTCGGTAAAGGCGGCGTCGGCGATGTTCGCGCCGAAACCCGCGCCCGCTTCGACCGCGACCGTCGCGCCCAGCGCGATCAGTTTTTTTACGGTTTCTGGCGTTGCAGCAACCCGCCGTTCGGCGTCGGCCGTCTCGCGCAGCACGGCGATCCGCATGAATTTAACCCCCGGTCATTATCGTTTCGGCGCTATCGGACGAGGAACAGTGCCATTGCAATCAGTAGGATGGCAAGCGCCCAGACCGCGCGCCACGCGACACTCGTAAAGCGGTGATAAAATTTCGTATTCGGCACATGGGCGTGGGGTGTCGCGGCGGTCGGGTCGTCGGCCATGGTCTCGCTCCTCGCACAGTCAACTTCCCTTAGCGTGAAGCAGGCGCGGGCGGCAAGCGGGCCGTCTGGTCGTGTGTGAAGGAAGGGCGTGCGCCTGTGTTCGGCGCGGGCGAAAACCTTTCTGCCCCCCCCCCCCCCCCGCGCGAAGCGGAGATTGGGGAGGGGTGGGGGGGGGGCGGTTGGTGTCCGGGCGGCGACAGAAGTTCCCCCACCCCGACCCTCCCCACTCTACCGCGCAAGGGCGCGGTGGGGGGAGGGAGCAGTAAGCATCCCCCCCGCTACGCCTGTCCAGCCAACCCCGCGCGCGCCAATGCCGCTCCCTGCCGCGCCGCCAACTCGCCTTCGGTGAAGCCCGCGATCATCTCGCCGAACAGCCGGTGCCAGTTCAACTCGGCGCGCAAGTGCATGAACACGCCGCCCAGCCCGATCGCGGCGCGGTCCATGAACACGAATTCCGACGGGATCGTGACCGTGCCCAATTCCTTCAGCCGCTTGTGGACCTTCTGCGCCGTCTGGCGGCCGTAATCGACCGGGCTGCCGCCGTCGTCGATCCGCCGGACGCGGTCGTCGAGGAGCGGGCCGTATAGGAACGTCGCCCAGATCATCAGTGTGTCGATGATCTCGCGGCTGAGGCCAGTGAACCCCCAGCGCTCGAACGCATCGACCGCCAGCGCATCGTCCTTCGTCTGAATTGCGCGGAACAGGTCGACGACGCCGCCGATGAAGCGCGGCGGGAACACGCGGACACAGCCGAAGTCGAGCAGGTTGATGCCGAGATCGTCGGTGACGGCATAGTTGCCGAGGTGCGGGTCGCCGTGGATCACGCCATAATGGTGGAGCGGCCAGTACCACGCGCGGAACAGCGTCTCGGCGATTTGGTTGCGATCGGCTTGGCTGGCATCCTTGAACGAAAGCAGCGGCTTGCCGTCGAGCCATGTCATCGTCAGCAGCCGCCGCGTCGACAGGTCGGGGAGCATCTCGGGCAGATGGACGTTCGCCGTGGTGCTCAGCATATCGCGGTACAGCGTCAGGTGCTTCGCCTCGCGGATATAGTCGAGCTCCTCGCGCAGCCGGTCGGCGACCTCGCCGCGGATCAGTGCGGTATCGATCGACTTGTCGAACTGGCGGTAGACGCCGAGCAACACGTCGAGCTGGCCAAGGTCGGCCTCGACCGCGCTCGCCATATCGGGATATTGCAGCTTGGCGGCGAGGGCGCGGCCGTCGTGCGCGGTCGCGCGGTGGACCTGGCCGAGCGACGCGGCGGCGGCGGCCTGATGGTCGAACGTCGCGTATTTCGCCTCCCACTCGGGGCCGAGCTCGGCCTTCATTCGGCGGCGCACGAACGGCCACCCCATCGCCGGGGCGTCGGCCTGCAACTGGCCCAGTTCGGCGGCGAACTCCTCGGGCACCGCGCCGGGGACGGTCGACAGGATCTGCGCGATCTTCATCACTGGACCCTTCAGCCCGCCGAGCGCCACGCGCAGCTGCGCCGCCGCCGTCGCCGCATCGCCGCCGCCGGTCAGCCGGGCGCCAGCAAAGCGCGCCGCCAGCCCGACGCCGGTCGACCCGACCCGGGCATAACGCGCTAGCCGCCCGCCAAAAGAATTAGCCTCATCCATCGTGCCGACGTAGGTGCGCGCGCGCAGCAGCGCCAGCGGCGTTGGTGTCGCTGGCGGCGGTTAGCCCATCCCCGCCCACCGCGCGCCGTCGGCCCCCGTCGCGTGGGCGATCAGGGCGCGCAGGCGGGCGGGTTGGACGGGTTTGTGGATCAGGCCGATCCCGGCGGCAGCGGCGGCGGCGATGACCCCGGGGTCGAGGTCGCCGGTGACGATGCAGGCGTTCAACCGCCCGCCCGCGATCGCCGTCATCCGCGCGACGAGGTCGAGCCCGGTCATCGCCCCCGGCAGGCGGTAATCGCTCAGGACGACGGTATAGCCGCTGTCGGCGGCGATGCGCGCCAGGGCTTCGTCCGCCCCGCCGACGACGTCGACCGCGACGTTCCACTGACGCAGCAGCAGCGCGATCGCCTCGCGGACTTCGGCGTCGTCGTCGACTACCAGCACCCGGACCCCGGCGAGTGGATCGACGGCAGCGGGGATATCACGCGGCATGACACGGTCGGCGGCAGCGAGCGGCTGCGTCAGGTGAAACACCGACCCGCGCCCGACGTGCGAGACGACGCCGATCTCCCCGCCGAGCAGCCGCGCCGACCGGCGGGCGATCGCGAGGCCCAGTCCCATGCCCTTGCGGCGGTTGCGCTCGGGGTTGCCGACCTGGATGAAGTCGTCGAAAATCCGTGCGAGGTCGTCGGCGGCGATGCCAACGCCGGTGTCCCACACCTCGAGCCGGACGGCGTCGCCGCGCCGCCGGGCAGCGATTAGAACCCCGCCGCGCGACGTATTGCGCAGCGCGTTGGCGCCCAGGTTGATGAGGATCTGTTCGAGCAGTGCCGAATCACTCAACACCGCCGACCCGTCGGAACGGAAGCGGAGCGTCAGGCCGAATTCGTCAGCCATTGGGCGGAGATAATGGTCGATCCGGTCGAACAGTTCGTCGGTCGCGATCGCCTCCAGCTTGGTCGCGACGACCCCCGCTTCGAGCCGCGAAATGTCGAGCAGCCCGCTGAACAGCCCGGCAAGCGCGTCGATATTGGTCTGGACATGGCCGACGATCGTTCGCGCCTCGTCGGGCAGGTCGAGCGTTTGCAGCGTCCCCGAAAACAGCCCGAGGGCGTAAAGCGGCTGGCGTAGGTCGTGGCTCGCGGCGGCGAGAAACTGCGACTTGGCAATGCTCGCCGCCTCGGCGGCCGCGCGCGCGGCAACCGCGACCTCGGTCTGGGCGCGCAGCGCATCGACCAGCTCGACGTTTTCGAAGCGGATGCGAACCCCGGCGGCGACGGTCGCCGCCTGCAACCGCCCCATCAGAATGAGGACCCCGGCATAGGCGGCGACGGCGGCGGCGAGGATGCGATAGTCGCCGCCGGCAAAGCTCAGCAGCCGGACGACCATGAAGGCATAGGTGGTGATGTCGAAGCCGAACAATGCCGGGGGGTTGTACGCCAACCCCGGCACCGCGCCGCTGGTGATGATGACCAGCCCGCTCACCGTCATCGCGACCGAAACGGGATCGCCCTCGTGCGCGAACAGGTACATCGTCGCCCCCCAGATCAGGCCGATCGACGTCTGATAGATCGCGTGGTGGCGCGCCCAATAGGCCGCGAAGTTCGTCGCCGGAACGCCGCGCGCATAGCGGTTGAGCATCCTGAACTGGCGATAGACCTGTGTCGCGATCTCGGCCGCCAGCCACGCGGCGACGGTGCGCCACGCGCTATGGCCGAGCGCCGTCACCGCCATGAACAGCAGCGTCGTATTTTCGGCGAGGATGTTATTGCGCGCCTGGAGGTATTGCGTCTCGATCAGCTCGGCATGGACGCGGTCGGCCCCGCCGCCCGTCACCGGATCAGGCCGAGTTCGCGCGCGCGCAGGATGGCGTTGACGCGCGTGCTGACACCAAGCGCGGCGAACAGCTCGGTCAGATGCGACCGCACCGTCCGTTCGGCGATGTCGAGGCGGAAGCGGATTTCCTTGTTGGCGTGTCCCTCGGCGAGCAGTGCGAGAACGTCGAGCTGGCGCGGCGACAGCACCGGCAGCGTACTTGCCGTCTCACCGCCAAACCCGCACCGTCCCGCGACGACGTCGTCGATCACCGCGATCATCGCGGCCGGGGGCAGGCTTTTGACGATGAACCCGCTCGCCCCGGCGGCGCGGGCGCGCAGGCGCGACCCGGCGTCGGCGCGGCCCGAGATGACGACGCGCGGCAGCGATGGATCGAGCGCGGCAATCGCGGCGATGGTCGCAAAGCCGTCGCGGTCGGGGAGCTCGAGATCGACGAGGACGAGATCGACCCCCGCCAGCGCCGCGCACCCCGCCGCCGAACTATGCGCCGCCGCAAACTTCCAGCCGGGGCGGGCGGCGGCGATCATCGTCGCGAAACCGTCGACGAACAACGGGTGATCGTCGATCAGCAACAGACGCACCGCACACCTCCCCCGCGCGCGTCGTCGTTGTGCCCCCGGTCCCCGTGCGACGCGCCGCCAGACCGGCTGATGACGCAGCATAGCAGCCGCCAAGACACGGCGCGACATGACTCTATGGGCATGTGAGTAATGTCGCGACGGGAGCATGGAAGCGTCCGCAGGCGGCGCAGCGTTACTTTTCGCTGTCCTACAGGCATTGAAATCGGGTAGGTTGTTCCTGTTTCGTTTGTTGTAGGGATTCGCGCCTTTATGACCATCGCCCCGCCCGTCGCGCTCCGGCGTAACAGTGCCTGCCACGACGCCAGTCACGACGGCAGTCACGCGGGCGGGAAAAAAGTAAAAATTTGCGCGGGTGTGACGTTAGTATGACCTTCGTGTCGGCTTCAGCCGCGTCATTGGGAATGGCGGGGCAGCGTTGCGACGAGAGATTCAGCTCGTGGGCGCTTACTTCGCTTACTTGTTCATATTCGCCCCGCGACGCTGGCGCGCTCGCGCCGTGGCCGGGCGTCGG
>JAYTXW010000181.1:0-4864 GCA_043742745.1 Sphingomonadaceae bacterium | reverse complement strand
GACACTGCCCAGCCGGTGCGCCCGTGGATAAAATCGCGCGTCCCGTCGATCGGATCGACGATCCACACGCGGCGGGCGGCAAGGCGTGCCGGATCGTCGACAGTTTCCTCCGACAGCCAGCCATAGCCGGGGCGGGCGCCAAGAAGATCGGCCTTAAGCTGGGTATCGACGGCGATATCGGCCGCACTGACCGGGTCGCCGGGGGCCTTATCCCAGCGGGCGACATCGCCGCGCGTGAAATAGTCGAGCGCCAGTGCCGCCGCCGACCGCGTTGCCGTTAGCAAAAGCGCGAGGTCGTCCGCCCGTTCAGGCGCGTCAGGCACCCGCAAGCGTCATGCCGTCGATCCGGATCGACGGGACATTCGTCGCGTGGCGGAAGACGAGGTCGTCCGCCGGTGTCAGATGGCGGAACATATCCTTGAGGTTGCCCGCGATCGTCACCTCGGCGATCGGACCGGCGATTTCGCCATCGACGATCAGAAATCCGCTCGCGCCTCGGCTGTAGTCGCCGGTGAGGCCGTTGACGCCCATGCCGATCAGCTCGGTGACATAAAAGCCGTGGGCGATGCCGCCGATCAGGTCGGCGCGGGTCGTCGTCCCCGCGACCATATGGAGGTTCGACGGCCCCGCGCCGGGCGGCCCCGACACACCGCGCACCGCGTGACCCGTTGGAGCCAGCCCGAGCTGGCGGGCGCTGGCGCTGTCCATCAGCCACCCGGTCAGTCGTCCGGCGTCGATGATCGCGCGCGCCGCCGTCGGCAGTCCCTCGCCGTCGAACGGGCGCGAGCGCAGACCACGGCGACGATGGGGTTCGTCGCGGATCGTAACCCCGGGGCCGAACACGTCGGTGTCGAGCGCGTCGCGCAGGAAACTGGTCCCACGCGAGATCGCGCCGCCGGTGATCGCGCCGACGAAATGACCGAGTAACGATCCACCGACCCGCGGGTCGAACACAATCGGTAGCGCCTGCGTCCCGAGCTTGGCCGGGTCGACCCGCGCCGCCGCGCGCTCGCCCGCCTCGCGCCCAATGGCGTCGGCGGCCTCGAGATCGGCGAAGTACCGCGCGCTGTGATAGGCATAATCGCGCTGCATCGCCTGACCGCTTCCGGCGATGACACTCGCCGACACGCCGTAGCTGGTGCCGCGATACCCGTGTGCGAAGCCGCCGCTCGTTGCCAGCGCGATGACGGCGCGTCCGGCGCTCGCGCCGCCGCCTTCTGAATTGGTGATGCCGGGGATCGCACGCGCGGCATCCTCGGCGGCGATGGCGATCGCTTTCAGCGTGTCACCGGCTGGGTCGCCGCCATCGTCGAGGTCGAGGTCGGGGGCGTCGCCGGTCATCAGCCGGTCGGCAGGTGCGAGTCCGGCGAAATCGTCGGCGATGGCCTCGCGCGCCATCGCCACGGCGCGGTCGACGACGGCGGCGATCGCGGCAGGCGACAGGTCCGATGTCGACACACTGGCCGACCGCGTGCCGACGAAGACGCGCAGGCCGACCTCCTCGCCTTCCGAGCGGCCAATGTCCTCCAGCACGCCAAGACGGACACTGACCGAGGTCGAGGCGTCACCAACATAGACCGCGTCGGCGGCATCGGCTCCCGCTGCCTTCGCGGCGGCAAGGGCATCGGTCAGGCGCGACAGAGCGGCGTCAACGGTCAACATCGATGCGACTTAGGGGGCGGGCGGGGGACACGCAACCGTTACGGCCACGGCGCGTTATCTCGCCACGCCATAAAATAGGGAACACATCATGGGTATCGGAACCATCCTGCTGATCGTCCTCATCCTTCTGCTGATCGGCGCGCTGCCGAGCTGGGGCTATTCGAGCGGCTGGGGCTATGGCCCGAGCGGCGGCCTTGGCCTGCTCGTGGTCGTCATTGTGGTGCTGGTCTTGATGGGTCGGATCTAACTGGCTTCGCGCGGCGAAAGAGGCCGAACGACCCTGTCGCCAGCACTGCCGCGATAACGAACGCCGCCCCCGGCAAATGGACCGGGGCGGCGGGGCCGGAAAAGGTCGCAAACGCCTGCGTCATCACCAGCGGCCCGACGATCGCGGCGAGGCTGACGAGGCTCGACACCGCGCCCTGGAGTTCGCCTTGCTCGTCGCGCCCGACTTCGCCCGACATCAGCGATTGGAGCGACGGGTAGACGATGCCGCTCAAAGTGCCGACGGCGATGCCGACATACATCATCCACCCCGCGCTGGCGGCGGCATAGATGAGGTAGCTGGCGACCGCGCTCGCGACGCCCCATGCGACCAGCCGCCGTTCGCCAAAGCGCGGGACAAGGGTGCGCGTCAGCACCGCCTGAGCGAAAATCGCCGACACCCCGACAGCGGCAAGCGACCAGCCGACCGCGCGCAGGCTCCAGCCGAAGCGCGCGAGGGTGTAATAGGTCCACGTCGACTGGAGCGACATCTGGGCGAAGCTCCACAGGAACGTCGCCGACGCCAGCAGCAGCACCGCCGGACGCAACTGGCGCAGCCGCACGAGCGACCCCCACACATTGGCGCGACGCCAGTCAAACGGTCGGCGGTCGGCGATAGCAAGGCTCTCGGGGACTGCGAAATAACCGTAGATCACGTTGGCGAGCGCCAGTCCGGCGGCAACAAAGAACGGCGTTCGCGTGCCGTAGACCGCGAGCAATCCGCCGAGCGCCGGGCCGACGATGAAGCCGACGCCAAATGCGAAGCCGAGGAGGCCGAAATCCTGGGTGCGCCGCTCGGGCGGGGTGACGTCGGCGATATAGGCATACGCGCTGTTGAACGATGCCCCGGCAATTCCCGCGATGATCCTGCCGGCGAAGAGCCATGCAAGTGTTGGGGCGAATCCCATCAGCAGATAATCGACCCCGAAGGCGGCAAGGCTGCCCAGCAGGACCGGGCGGCGGCCGAAGCGGTCGGACAGCCCGCCCAGGACCGGGCCGCACACAAACTGCATCGCCGAATAGGCGAACATCAAATAGCCGCCGATCCGCGCCGCTTCGCCAACGTCAACGTGCGCGAGGGTCATCACGAGCTTGGGCAGGACCGGGATGATGATCCCCAGCCCGATGACGTCGATCAGCACCGTCACGAAAATGAAGACGAGCGCGTGGCGGTGGGCGGAGGCGGTCATCGTCGCCTCGTTTAGGTGATTCGACCGACGACGCCAGTGTTTGCGCTTACGTCGTCCGCGCCGCGCGGTCGGTCGCGTTGGTCGCCGCGATTGCGGTCTTTATCCCCGCCCAGTCGTCGGCGTCGAGCGCGGTCAGGTTGGCGAAGTTGCCGCCTGAAACCAGCCACTGCGCCCCGTCGATCGGGATGACCGCGCCGGTCAGGTAGTCGCATCCGCCCGACATCAGGAACACCGCGAGGTTGTCGAGTTCGGACAGTTCCCCCCAGCGCCCGAGGGGGATCGATGCCGCGCCCTTGCCCCCGGTCTTTTCCATCAGCGGCGCGGGCATCAGCCGGTCGCTCATGCCTTTGCTCGGAAATGGCCCCGGCGCAATGGCGTTGGCGCGGATGCCATAGCGGCCCCATTCGACGGCGAGGCTTTGCGTCATCGCCGCGACGCCCGCCTTCGACATCGCCGACGGCACGGTGAACGGCCCGCCATTCCATACCCATGTCGTCACGATCGAGACGATCGACCCCTTCAGCCCCGCCTCGATCCAACGCTTACCCGCCGCGACGGTGGTGTTGAACGTCCCCGCCGCCACGATCGAAGCGATTGCGTTGAAAGCGTTCGGCGACAGGTCCTGCGTCGGCGAGATGAAGTTGCCGGCGGCGTTGTTGACCAGCCCCGTCAGCGGCGCGGCGGCGAACACGTCAGCCATAGCGTCGTCGATCGCGCTACCGTTGCGGATGTCGACCGCCATTGCGGTGCAACGACCTCCTGTCGCTTCGCGTAATTCGGCGGCGGTGGCGTCGAGAACGCCGCCGCGCCGTCCCCAGATAACGACCTCGGCCCCCAGCGCCATAAACGCGCCGGCCATCGACTTGCCGAGGCCGGTCCCGCCGCCGGTGACGAGGATCTTCTGTTCATTCAGCAAGCCGTCGCGGAACATGGTGATCTCCCCTTTGTCGTTGGCAGCATGCTATGCTGGTGTGTGCCGCGCGACCACCCCCGTGACTCCACTCCCGTCGACGCCCGCGGATTACGCTGCCCATGGCCGGTTCTGCGCCTTGACCGCGCACTGCGCGACGGTGCCACGATTGTCGATTTGATGAGCGACGATCCCGGCGCGGCGACGGAAATTGCTGCATACGCTGCACAGCGAGGGCACGATTTGATCGTCACACCTGGTGGTTTCCGCATCAGTCGACGCTGACGCTGACGCTGACGCTGACACTGGCACAGGCGAACTATCCCCGTGACGCGGCAGCGACCGGCGCGCTAGGGTCATCTCCCATGTGGCAACTCCATCACTTCATCCTGTGCCCGTTCAGCCGCAAGCTCCGCTTCCAATGTGCCGAGAAGGGTATCGTTGTCGAACTTATCGCCGAGCGCCCGTGGGAGCGGCGCGACGGATTCATGGACCTCAATCCCGCAGGGCAGACTCCAGTGCTCCGCGACGGGGCAACGGTGCTCGCCGATTCGGGGGCGATCGCCGAGTATCTTGAGGAGACGACCGAGCGCGCGCCGTTGCTCGGTTCGGGCGCGGTCGAGCGCGCCGAGACACGGCGGGTGACGGCGTGGTTCGAGGGTAAATTCTATGCCGAGGTCGTCGTTCCCCTCCTCGCCGAGCGGATGTTCAAGCGGCTGATCGAGCGCACCGCGCCCGATGCGCGCGTGGTGCGCGGTGCGGCGAAGGCGGCGGAGAGCCACCTCGACTATCTCGATTTCCTCCTCGACCGGAGGCGGTGGTTGTCGGGACCGGCTTT
>JAYTXW010000180.1:0-5582 GCA_043742745.1 Sphingomonadaceae bacterium | reverse complement strand
TGGCGGGTGGACTGGAAGCGGTCACTCTGCCCGATGGCCGCACGACCGACCTGCCCGCGCTCCCGGTCAGCTTCGACGGCAGCCGTCCGGTTCAGTCGGCGCGGCTGACGGCAGCGGGGGTCGATGAGAAGCGCGGTTTTATCCGACGCTGACCCTCACGCGATCTTCGGGGCCTCGATCAGCAGCACCTGACACTCGGCGATGCCGTCGCGTAGCTTCTTGACCTCGGCGTATTCGGGCGAGTTCCAGAAGGCGAGGGCAGCGGCTTTGTCAGGCCATTCCGAAATGACCATCGACGCGCCGTCGCCGAAACCGCCCTCCAGCCCCAGCGCGCCCGCGCCGCGCAGGACGTACCGCCCGCCGAAGCGTGCGACGAGCGCTGCCGCTGCCGTGCCGTACCCGCTTATGAAAGCGTCACGGTCGGCGATTTTCGCGGCGACGACCATGTACGCCGCCATATCAGAACCGATAGCCGAGCGTCGCTCCGAACTCGCGCCGGTCGGCCCCCTGGACCAGCGGCGACGACACCGAATAGTTGGTCGAATCGAAGAAACGGACGCCGGAAACCGGGCGATCGGTGTCGAACACGTTGTTGACGAACAACTGCAGGCTGGCGCGCTGGTAGCGAGCGGTCAGACGCAGGTCGACGAGCGTTTTTTCGCCAAAGTTCTGGAAGTTGTCGGCGCGAACATAGGTTGTCGACTGATACTGGGCGTCGACGCGCGCTTCGAGGCTCAACTTGTCGCCGACGTTGACCGTATAGCGCGGGCTGAAGATGAACTTAACGTCGGGGACGTAGGGCAGATGCTTGCCGTTGAAGTCGACCGGCGGCAGGCCCGCAAGCGCCAGCGTTTGTGCCAGCGAAGCGTCGAGGAAGCTGGTGTAGCGCGCGTGGGTGTAGGCGAAGCTCGTCGAAATCGACAGCGCGTCGAGCATCCGAATATCGGCGTTCACCTCGAGGCCATAGATGTGCGACGCGGCGACGTTGCACGTATAGGTGCGGTTGGTCGATGAACCGCCCGCGCTGACCGGGTTCTGGCACGCCGCCTGCTGGTTGTACCAGTCGGTGTAATAGATATCGCCGTTGAGCCGCAGGCGGTGATCGAGGAAGTCGTTCTTCGACCCGATCTCGAAGGTGTTCGTCTTTTCCGGGGTAAATGCGCGCTGGTTGGCGAACACGTTGAGGCCGGTGTTGAACCCGCCCTCCTTCTCGCCGCGCGCAAAGCTGGCATAGACCTGATGGTTGCGGTTCGCCTCGTACTTGGCGATGACGCGCGGCGTCCAGAAGTGGATGTGCTGCGACAGATCGTAGATCGCCGCCTGGGTCGGGGCCGCGAGGTTGCTCGAGATCTGCTGAAAGCCCTGCGTCTCATCCTCGTAGCGGACTTCGCCGGTGAGCGAGAACGCATCGGTCGCATGGAAGGTCAGCGAGCCGAAGCCCGAATAGCTCTGCGTCGTCTGCGTCTGGCGTGGGAACGCATAGTTGGTGAAGCCGACCGCCGTCAGAGTGCCCGGAGAACGGTCGGTCGTGACCGTGCGATTGTCGTAGAAATAAAAGCCGACGAGCCAGTCGAGCCGGTGCTGGCCGGATGATGACAGCCGCAGTTCCTCGCTGACGTCGCGGTAGATACCGTCGTTCGACGACAGCGCGTATTGCGACTGCCCGACCGGGTTCGCCGGCGCGAAGGGGTAGCCGAAGTTCGGGCAGCCACCCGTCCGGTCGCAGATCGTATTGTCGCCGTCATACGTGTATTCGGCATGGCGACGGTCGTAGGACGTCAGCGACGTCAACGTCACGCCGTCGAAGTCATAGGCGAGGGTGCCGTTGACTCGGACCGTCTTTTCGCGGTCGCCGAAGCTGCCAAGCTGGAACGGCAGAGCGACGGTGTTGACCGTAACGCCGTTGGTCGGGATCGCCGGGACCTTGCCGAGGAAGATCAGGTTGCGCGTCGGGGTGAACACGCCGGGGATCGAACTTCCCGCCGGGGTGCCGGGAGCGAAGTTATTGCGGATGACGCTCGACGGCGGCTGGCCATCGTTGTTGTTGGTGTACGTCGCGCGCAGCGTCGCGGTGAAGCGCTCGGTCGGGCGCAACTCGATCGTTCCGGTCAGGCCGTAATCCTTGTCGAAATCGACCCGGCCGCCGTCGATTGCGCTGGTATAAAAGCCGTCGAAGCGGCGGTAATAGCCGCCGAGGCGGACGCGGATCTTGTCCGAAACCGGGCCGCTGATGCTCGCGGTGGTCTTGAACAGGCCGTGATCGCCGCCGGTCGCCTCGACCGATCCGCCCCACGTGTCGGACGGGCGCTTGGTGATGTAGTTGATCGCCCCGGCGAAGGTGTTGCGTCCGTAAAGGGCGGATTGAGGTCCTTCGACAACTTCGATCCGCTCAAGGTCGTTCAACTCGAGATCGACGCTGCCCTTGCCCGACAGATAGATGCCATCGAGGAACACGCCGACGTTCAGCGGCCCGAGCGTCTGCGCCGCGCCGCGGATGATTGGCAGCTGGTTCTGGCGCCCGAACAACGGGGTGAAGACCAGGCCGGGAGTCAGTTTGGCGACGTCGGCGATGCCCTCGATCCGCGCTGACTTGATGTCGGCGGCGGTGAAGGCGGTGATCGCTACCGGCGCATCCTGCAGCCGCTCCGACACCTTGCGCGCGGTGACGACGATGTCCCCCGGCAGGACGTCGGCGGCGGCAGCGGCGGTGGCGGCGGCGAGCCCCGCGTTGGTGTTGACCGGCGGCGCGACCTGCGCCGCAACCTGCGTCGACGCCGCGACGGCGACGAGGCCGGTTGCCCCCAACAGAAATGCCTTACCCAGCTTAGCCATCGTGTATCCCCTGCCTGTTGCGACAAAATTGCCCCGTGGAGCGACGATTTGTCCAGACAAATTTTGCGCGGTTCGATTGTCCGTCGCAGCTTGTCACCCGAATGCAACACAGGTAGCTTGTCCGGACAACTATTGTGGAGGATTTTCGATGCTCGGCCTGGCTCTAGCGATCGCCGCAACGGTTGCCGCGCCCGGCGTCGCGCCGCCGAAGGATCATGTCCCAACCGACGTCCGGCGACTGACGATCCTCGTGCGTGATGTCGACGCCTCGCTCAAGCTGTACCGCGACGTCCTCGGGCTGAAGGTCAATTACGATGCGGTTATCCCCGTTTCCGGCGTCGCGCTGCCGGCGGGGGTGCCGGGGAACAAGACGCGGCTCGTTCTCCTGAATGGCAACGACGCCTGGGTCGGCTGGATCGGGTTGATGCAGTACACCGACCCGCCGCTCGCCGACCCCGGCCCCTACCCGACGCGCCTGCCGCGCGGCGGGCACGTTGTCGTGATGAACACCGACGACGCCGCGACCCGCTGCGTCGCGGCCAAGGCGGTGCCCGGCGTTACCTTTACCGCCGACGCCCATGTCAGCGAATATCCGGGGCGCAACGGGGCGCCGCCGATCCGTGTGCGCGGCTGCAACTTCTTCGACCCCGACGGCACCTTCATCGAGCTGAACCAGATTTTGTAACTACCGCTTAGCCGCGTCGATCTTCTTTTTGAAATACGTCCAGCTGGTTTCGTTCGGGCGCGCGTCATCGACGGGCGGCGGGGCGGCATAGGTCGGGTACGTCGCCGCAATCTGATCGCGGATCACGGCGGGCAAGCCAGCGATTCCGGCTACCGTCCCGCCGGTCGCGTTGAACACCAGCACGCCGCCGCGCCCGGCCATCTCCATCCACGGCAGCCACGGGCTGATCCGGACCCACGCGATCGCCGGGTCGGCGCGCGGCTTCGCCGCATCGAGCAGGTCGCGAGCGTCGGCGGTGAAGTCGAAAATCTCCATCGCGTGATACTGGTTCCCCGCGAACGCCTGATAATCGCCGGCCAGCGGGTTGGTGTAGAACAGCGGCACCTCGGTCGGCATGAACACCCGCCCGCCTTCGATCCGCGCGCCAAGGTCGAACGGCTTGCCGTCGCGATCGATCGGAAACAGCGGCGCGCGCATGTTGACGGGGTCGTTGGCGACGTGGACGACATCGACTGTCTTGCCGGTCCACGGGTTGGTCCACGTCTTGAGGACGGCGTGGGTCACGGGGTCGGTGTAGAACATCAGTTCGCGGCTGACCTGGCGGAAGCCGGTGCCGCGCTTGGGATCGACCACCGTCGTGCACTGGCGGACGTTCATCCCCTCGACATCGAACAAGTGGCGGTCGGGTTCGCCCTCGACGCGCGAAAAGACCTTGCCCGACCAGTGATAGACGACCGCCTCGCCGTCACGGGTCGAACACTGGACCTTCCGCATCGCGGTCAGCGCATCGGCGGGAACGCTGAGGTCGAGCGTCCGCGCTGTCGCGCGCGGGGTGGCCCCGGCTCCCGCGCCCGCAACGATGGCCGCCGCCGCGATAGCCGCCGTCAGAATCACCGTCCGCATCCATGTTCCCCTTGCTCGATGGGGCAAAGATGTCCGGACAACCTTGCGGGGTCAAGTCATTCGGTTACGCAGCCTGGATCAGCTCGATAATCTCGCCCGCCGTCCCGCGGACGCAGCCAATTCTGCGGCTATTGTAGAGCGGCCCGTCGCCGCGCGTCGGGGGGCCGAGCAGCGGCGCGGCGACGGCGTCGAGCGATGCGACGATGAAGCTGACCATCGCATTGCCCGGTGGCAGTTCCCCCGGTGGCACCGGGCGCGCGGTCGCTGCGGGCGGATATTGGTCGATCTCGCTCGCGGCGATACTGCCGACGCGCGTCATCGTCATCGTCGTCTGATGGTCGGCGGGCAGGCCGAAGGCGGCGTTGATGACGGTGTAGAGCAGGGTGTAGGTTGCACCCGCCGCGAAGCCGAGGCCTTCATGAAAGGTAAGCGCCGCCGCCCGATCAGGGGCCGCGAGCGGGACGATGAAGATCTGATCGACGTCGACCGACGCCAGCGGCAGATCGACCCCGTCGGCGCTCGGCGTCAGCACCTGATTGAGGAACAGCACCTCGCCGCTCCGGCCCGCAACCTGAAACGGAATGAACGTCGTGAAACTGCCAACCGGCTTCGGCGCGCCGAGGACGCGAAACGCCGACCCGGCGAGGCGCGCGTGCAGGCCGAAGACATCGGCGACGCTGATCTCGAACGCTGCCCAGCCGTGGGTTCGCAGCGGCGCGTAGCCGGGAACCGGCGTCGCTTCAATCAGGCGGATATAACAGTCGCGCCCCCCGCCGTGCAGCAGCGCGAACCGCCGCCCGGCGCATGCGGGTGCGCCCCAGGCGGCGGCAAGGTCGGCGGCGACGACGCCCGCTGCCATCACGCTCAGGCCGAGCGTCGCATAATCGGCGACGCTGGCATCGAAGGCGGGAGTGGCGACCGTCCCGCACTTGATGCGGCCATGGGTATCGAAGGGGGTGTCGGTCATCGCCGCAATTTGTCCGGACACGGATGGCGGGACAAGTGCCAATTTGCGTTTAGACGCCGGGCGGTCGGCGGGGCACGCTAGCGCTTGGCGAATGGCGGTGCTGTCAGTTTAACGCTAAAGGTCTCTGCCTCGGGCGAGGAGAGGTATAAACTCTCGGCGGCCCGGGCCTGACTGACCGCTGGTATGGGTCCTCGA
>JAYTXW010000179.1:0-5048 GCA_043742745.1 Sphingomonadaceae bacterium | reverse complement strand
TCGACCTGCGGCTCCGCAATGCGCGCAACGCCATGATGGCGCTGGCGTGGACGCTCGTGCACGTCATCGACGACGATAGTCCGCTCGCCAAGGTAATCGACGACCCTGCGGCCGAGCTGCGGATCACGGTGACGATCCGCGGGCTGGATACGCTGCTGTCGAACCCGAGTTTTGGTAGCAAATTCTATACGCGCAGCGACATTCTGATCGATCAGGAGTTCGTCGATATGTTCGACAACCGCGACGACGGCAGCATCCACATCGATCTGATGGAACTCCACTCGACGCGCCCCGCCACCGACCCATTCGCCGGCGGCGTCCTGGCCGGACGCGACGACCGAGCCGCCGCGTAGCGTGATCGCTTAGGTCGACAGCACCTGCCGCGCCTGCGCGGCGAGGTGTGCGAGCATCACAGTCGACAGCACCCCGCCCTCGCGCGCGCGACGCACTGCCGTCGCGAGACGGGCAATCGGCTCAGCGTGGCTTGTCGTCCAGCTGCGCGCCGCCGCGCGGACATCGCCGCCGGGGGGCACGAGGCGGCGGAGCAGGTCGAGACGCAGCGATTCGAAGTCGCGGACGAGGCCCGCCTGGAGTAATCGCTCCCACGGATCAGTCGGGGTCAGCGCCGCCGCCGCCCCTTTCGCCCAGTCGAGGCCGGTAGCGGCACCAAGATCGGTGTAGGCAACGGCAACTCCGGCTTCCTCGATGCCGAGATCGGCAGCGAGCAACCCAACGCCGACCGCGCCGTCGAGCGCCTCGATACGGACCAGACGGGCCGCGACGTCGGCGGGGGCTCCGATCGCCGCGAGCATCGCGGCAAAGCGGTCGATCTGTGCCTTGGGCTCGGGCCGCATCAGGTCGGCGAGGGCGTCGCCAAGCCGGGTGATGCCGGGGCGCAGCTTGGTCGCCAACGCCGACGCGGACATTCCCGCCCCGGAGCGAAGCAGATCGGCCATCTGCGTGCGGAGCGCCGCGACGGCGTGGACATGGAGGTCGAGCTGAACTATCCCCGGAACGTCGGCGGCGTCGATCGCGTCCCACAGCCCGCGGAAATCGAACAGATCGCGCGCAGCGACGAAGGCTCCGGCGATCGCCGCGAGGTCGACGCCGAATTCCTCGGCGAGTTCGAACGGCAAGGTCAGCCCGCCGCGATTGACAAGCGCGTTGGCAAGCTTGGTCGCGATGAGTTCGCGGCGCAGGCGGTGGCCGTCGATCGCAGCGGCGAACCGGTCCTGCATCGCGCGCGGGAAGGCGGCGTGGAGAACGGGGACGAGCAAGGGGTCGTCAACTACAGCGCTGACCACGACCGCGTCGTAAACGGCCATTTTGGCATAGGCCATGACGACGGCGAGTTCAGGGCGCTCGAGCCCCTGCCCGTTCCGTCCGCGTTGGTTGAGTGCTTCGTCCGACGCGAGGCCTTCGACCTTGCGGTCGAGGTCGGCGGCAGAGTCTTCGAGCATCTCGATCAGGCGGATATGGCCGGGCAACGCCGCAACGCCGCCGCGCTCGGCGATGCTCAGCGCCTGCGTTTGAAGGGTGTTGTCGCGCAGCACGAGCGCCGCGACATCGTCGGTCATGCTCGCCAGCAGGTCGTTGCGGTCGGCCTCGGTCAGCCGTCCGGCGGCGACCTCGGCGTTCAAGGCAATCTTGATATTGACCTCGTTGTCCGAACAATCGACTCCGGCCGAATTGTCGATGAAGTCGGTATTGATCCGCCCGCCGCGCGCCGCGTATTCGATTCGCCCGGCCTGGGTCAGTCCAAGATTTGCACCTTCGCCGACAACTTTCGCCCCGATGGCGCTGCCGTCGATGCGATTGGCGTCATTGGCGCGGTCGCCGACATCGGTATTCGATTCGCTCGCCGCCTTGACGTAGGTGCCGATGCCCCCGAACCATAATAGGTCGACCTTCGCCGACAGGATCGCGACGATCAATTCCGACGGTGACAGGGCGTCGACGGCAATCCCGAGTGCTGCCTTGACCGGCGGCGTCAGCGGAATCGCCTTTTGACTGCGCGGGAAGACGCCGCCGCCGGGTGCGAGCAGCGCCTTGTCGTAATCGTCCCACGACGAGCGCGGCAGCGCGAACAGGCGCGCACGTTCGGCGAAGCTGACGGCGGCATCTGGCGTCGGATCGAGGAAGATGTGGCGATGGTCGAACGCCGCGACCAGGTGGATCATCGGCGATAGCAGCATCCCGTTGCCGAACACATCGCCGCTCATGTCGCCGACCCCGGCGACAGTGATCGCGTCGGTCTGTGCATCGACCCCGATCTCACGGAAATGGCGCTGGACCGAAATCCACGCGCCCTTTGCGGTAATCGCCATCGCCTTGTGGTCGTAGCCAACCCGCCCGCCACTCGCGAAAGCGTCGCCGAGCCAGAAACCCGCATCGAGAGCGATCGCGTTGGCGGTGTCCGAGAAGGTCGCTGTGCCCTTGTCCGCAGCGACGACGAGATACGGGTCGGGCGCATCGTGGCACACCACGCCCGCCGGAGGAATGTTGCTGCCATCAATCGCGAGGTTGTCGGTCAGCGATAGGAGCGCACGGACGAAAATCTTGTACGCCTCGGTCCCCTCGGCGAGCCACGCATCGCGCTGGCCCGGCGGCGGCAACTGCTTGGGATAGAACCCGCCCTTCGCCCCGGTCGGCACGATGACGGTGTTTTTGACCTTCTGCGCCTTGACCAGCCCGAGCACCTCGGTGCGGAAATCATCACGGCGGTCGGACCAGCGCAGGCCGCCGCGCGCGATCGGGCCATAGCGGAGATGAATACCCTCGACGCGGGTCGAGAAGACCCAGATCTCGCGATATGGCACCGGGCGCGGCAGACCGGGGACAGCGGCGCTGTCGAGCTTGAACGCCAGCGCCTCGGGTCCACCCGGAACGAAGGCGTTGGTCCGCAGGGTCGCGGCAATGACCGCGTGGTACAGCCGCAGAATACGGTCATCGTCGATCGCCGTGACCGCCGCCAGGCCGGGGTCGACCGCGTCTGCGTCGCACACATCCCCGGCAAAGCGCGCCCGAAATTCGGCGATGAGCGTGCGGGTGACGCGAGGATAACGGCGCAATGCGTCGACCACCGTCATCAGGCCATAGGTGACCCCAGTCTGGCGCAAATACCGGAAGTAGGCGCGCAGCCACCCGGCCGCCTCGGCGTCGAGCCCGGCAGCGACGACGAGCGCGTTGAAGCCGTCATTCTCCTGAACTCCGAGCAGAACCGCCGTTAGCGCCGGTTCGAGCCGCCCTCGCAACGCTGCGAGGTCGAACACCGTCGCCGTGTCGGCCGACTCGAGCAGAAAATCGTGAACCCACGCGACGCCGCCTTCGAGGTCGAACGGGAACTCCTCGATCACCCGCAATCCGAAATTCTCAAGCACCGGCACCGCGTCGGACAGGGCAATGATCTTGGCCAGCCGATAGATTTTCAGGCGCAGCTGGTGCGGGGCATCACCATCGCGGCGGTACAGCAGGACGGCGCGCCCCGCATCATCGGCGAGGCCATCGAGCGCGACAAGATCGCCCGCCGCCTCGGCGGCGCTATACTGCGCGCGGTAGCTTGCCGAAAAACCGGCCCCGTGTGCCAGCGTCAGTGGCGCCGCGCGCGCCGGACCGATCAGCGCGACGAGTGCGGTTTCGAGCGCGTCGTCCCAACCGCGAACAAGCGCGTCGAGCTTCGCATCGAGTGCCGCCTCGTCGACCTCGCCGACCTCGTGCGCGACGCCGATGATATAGTGGACGCGCGCCAACCCCTCGGCGCGCAGTTCGACTTCGTATCGCGTGATTGTGCCGCCAAAGGCGTCGGTCAGCATCGCCCCGACGTTCGCGCGGACACCGCTCGTGTAGGCGTCGCGCGGAATATAGACGAGCACCGAGACGAAGCGCCCGAAGGCATCAGCGCGGGCGAATAACTTGGGGCGCGGACGGTCGAGCAGCGACAAGAGGCCAAGCGCCATCGTCCGCAGCCGCGCCGGGGTCGTCTCGAACAGCTCCTCGCGGGGAAAGCCTTCGATGACGTGCGCGAGCGCCTTGCCGGTATGGCTGCGCGGATCGAACCCAAGCGCGTCAGTGACCCCCGCGACTTTGCGGCGAAGCAGCGGCACGTTCTTCGGGCTTGTCGCCAGCGCGGCGCTGGTGAACAGGCCAAGAAAACGGGTAACGGCGACCGCACGCCCGTCGCCGGCAAAGGTTTTCACCGCGATCAGATCGGGATTAACCCGGCGATGGACGGTCGAAACCGTCGGCGATTTGGTGATCAGCAGCGGCTCGGACGACGCCAGAAAGCGGCGCATCGCTTCGGTCGGGGCAGTGTTGTTTGCGGACGTCATCCGGCACAAGCCGAGGCTGGCGACAGTCGGCGTCTCGCGCTCCGCCTCGCCGTCACCGTCAAGCGTCGACGTCGTCACCCCCAGCAAGGTGAAGCGGTCGGCGGCGAGCCATTCGAGGAACGCCATCACCTCGGCGGCGGCGTGCGGCGCGATTGGCGGTGCGTTTTCACCGAGCGCGCGCGTGGTATCGTGGAGGCGCGCCAGCATCGCGGGCCAGTCGGCAACTGCGGCACGAATGTCGGCCAGCACCCCCTCAAGCGCCGCGATGAGGTCGGCCCGGTCGCGTGCACTTGCCCGGTCGGTTTCGATGTAAATAACTGATTCGCGCGTAACGCCTTCGGCGACGACCCCAGCCCCGATGCCGACCAGTTCGATAAGATGGCCGTCGGCATCGCGCCGGACATCGATGATCGGGTGGAGCAAACGGTCGATCCCCAGGCCGGCGGCGGTGATCGCCAGGCTGATTGAATCGACCAGAAACGGCATATTATCGTTGACGATCGCAAGTGCGAGACGGCGGCGAATCTGGCTCGGATCGACTGGTGCTGTGGCTAGAACGACGACGGGCGTGGCGGGCGGGCGTTCGCTTGCCGCCGCCGCGACAAAGCGGCTGACGCGGGCGGCGGCGGTAGGGTCGATATCATCGGCTTCGCCGGGTAGCGCGGAATCGAACAGTGCGGCGGCAAACGCCTGGTTGAGCGCGGCGGATACATCCGTCGC
>JAYTXW010000178.1:0-1579 GCA_043742745.1 Sphingomonadaceae bacterium | reverse complement strand
CTCGCCGTGCTCCACGGCGTGCAAGGCGGTGAGATGGCGACAGCGCTGGCGAGCGCGGCGGTGCCGGTGCTCAACACTCCCCTCCAGATTGTGGCATGGCGGACGACCGGACGGCCCTGCGACATCATGGTCGACACGGGAATCAACCGCCTTGGCCTGACGCCCGCCGACGCGATATCGGGGTTGCTCGACGGAATCGCGGTTCACACGCTCCACAGCCACCTCGCGTGCGCCGACACGCCTGCACATCCCGCCAATGCGCGCCAGCTTGACGCCTTCCGCGCGGTCGTCGCCGCCATCCGCCCAGCGCGAGCTAGCCTTGCCGCGTCGGCGGGCATTGCCTTAGGAACCGACTATGCGTTCGACCTGACGCGCCCGGGCATCGCGCTTTACGGCGGACGCGGCAGCCGCGCAGTGGCGGTAATCGAGGCGCGCGTTATTCAGGTGCGGACGGTCGTCGCGGGCGACAGCGTCGGCTACGGCGCGACCTGGACCGCCGCGCGCGACAGCCGCGTCGCCGTCATCAACCTGGGCTATGCCGATGGCTTCGCCTGTGCGCTCGGCGCGGGCGGCACCGTCGTCGCCGGTGACGTCCGCTGCCCAGTCGTCGGGCGGGTGTCGATGGACCTGATCGCCGTCGATGTCACCGGGGCCGACGTGACCGAAGGCGACTGGGTCCGCGTCGATTTCGACCTTGGCCGCGCCGCCGCCGCGGCGGGGCGATCGGAATATGAGTTGCTGACCGGCCTCGGCCACCGCTATGCCTCAAGCCGATGACCGGCCTGCCCCACGACTTTGTCGGCGTCCTGCGCGCGATCGGACGCTTCGTCCTTGGCGGACTGGCGTCGATCGGGCGCGTCGTCCTGTTCGCGGGCCGCGCCGTCGCCCACGCCGCTTTGCCGCCATATTATCCGGCCCGGCTGATCGAGCAGATCATCGTCATCGGCTGGTTTTCGCTCCCCGTCGTCGGGCTGACTGCACTGTTCACCGGGGCGGCGCTGGCGCAGCAGATCTTCATCGGCGGCAGCCGCTTCAACGCCGCCGCGACGGTGCCTGCCGTCACCGTTATCGGCATCGTCCGTGAACTTGGGCCGGTGCTCGGCGGGCTAATGGTCGCAGGCCGCGTGTCTTCCGCGATGGCGGCGGAGCTGGGCACGATGCGCGTCACCGAACAGATCGACGCGCTGACGACGCTCCGCACCGATCCGCTCCGCTACCTCATCGCGCCGCGCGTGCTCGCTGCGACGCTGGTCATGCCATTCCTCGTGCTGGTGTCGAACGTCATCGGCGTTCTTGGCGGCTTTGTGTTGGCAACAACGCGGTTGGGGTTTAACGCCGCCAACTATCTCGAGCGAACAATGTCATTCCTCAAAGTCGACGACGTCGTCTCCTCGCTAGTCAAGGCAGCGGTGTTCGGCTTCATTATCGCGCTGATGGGGTGCTACCACGGCTTCCATTCGAATGGCGGGGCGGAGGGTGTCGGCAAGGCGACGACGAGCGCGGTCGTGAGCGCGTTCATCCTCATCCTGCTGTCGAACCTGATCATCACCGTCGTCGTGTTCGGCAGCCGGTAGGCCGC
>JAYTXW010000177.1:0-39093 GCA_043742745.1 Sphingomonadaceae bacterium | reverse complement strand
CCCCGCATGTTGCTCGGCACCATTTCCTGAATGCCGGTAACCATCGCGGTGCCGATGACAGGCATGAAAAAAGTAACGAAACCGAGCGTCGCGACGGCGGTCATTGGCGTCGGCATAAAGACGGTCAGCGTCGCCGGGATCATCAAGAAGGCAACGCAAACCAGGAACAATAGCTTGCCCCCGGGCGGGATCCGCCGCGAAACCTGGTCGACGGCGAACCCGGCGGCAAGCGCGCCCAACGTGCCGAGGACGATACCGACAGTTCCCTGCCACTTGCCGACCTGCGCCGGGGCAAGGCTGAATTGGCGCATTAAGTACGTCGCGCCCCAAGCGTTGATGCTATACGCCATCATAACCAGCATCGCGAAGCCTGCGTAAAATGGCACGAAGACTGTCCAGTTGCGGCGCAAATAGCCAATCGCCTGCGTCAGCGAATTCGCATTACCCTCGAGACGCGCACCGCGACGAATGGGTTCGCGGTACGACAGCAGCATCAGAATCACCGGCAACCCGGCCATCCCGGCCAGGATAAAGGCGACACGCCATGGGGCAAGGTCATCTAGCGGGCCTATCCACGCAAAACGACCGGCGGGGACGCCGCTCAGTGCCCAGCCCGTCAGCAATACCGACAATCCGCCGGCGAGCGACTGGCCCAGCAGATAGATGCTGATGGGGCGTCCGCGGCAATGAGCGGGGAACATGTCGCCGATCATCGAGACGGCGCAGGGTGCTAGCGCCGCCTCTCCGAGGCCAACCAACAGCCGTGCCGTGAATAGCTCGCCAAAGCTTGTCGCGAGACCGCCGAGGAACGTCGCCGCGCTCCATATGACGATGCCGCCGGTTAGCAGGCGGCGGCGTGAGAAGCGGTCCGCTAGCAGCCCGAGCGGAACCCCCGCCACGGCGTAAAAAATGCCGAATGCCAGACCTTGCAACAGACTGATCTGTACATCGGAGATGCCGAGATCATGACGGACGGGATCGACGACGAGGGTTAGGATTCCGCGATCAACCACCGATACAATCGAGGCCATGAACATCGCCGAAACCACCCACCACGCGCGGAACTGGCTGGGAAACGGCAGGTCGACGACCGCAAGCTCGACCGTAGACGGCGTTGCAGTCACGACCGCATCTGGTGCTTAAATCGCCGAGGCGATGAGGTCACACCACGGCGCAAACTGTTTTCCAGTCCAGATAGTTGTCCATCGCAAGCAGGCCGCTATCCCGGCCGTATCCCGATTGCTTGACACCGCCGATGGGCAGCGACGCGTCGAACATCGAATGCGTGTTGATCCACACCGTGCCCGCGCGCAACTTTCGAGAGACACGATGTGCAGTTGAAAAATCGCGCGTCCACACGCTGGCGGCCAAACCGTATTCGGTATCGTTCGCTTGTGCCATGGCATCGTCTAGATCCGAGAAGCGGTGGGCCACGAGCACAGGGCCAAAAACTTCTTCTCGCGAGATCGCTTGACTCCCGCCTACGTCGGCCACGATCGTTGGTGCCATAAACGTACCTTCGCTACCGAGCCGCTCGCCGCCGCACACGATGCTGGCCCCTTCACGCCTCGCCCCCTCGATAAAACTCGCCACACTCGCCGCCTGTTGCTGCGAAACCAGAGGACCCATTCTCGTCTCGGGGTTCAGTTGGTGGCCAAGGGCCATTTCAGAGCCATAGGCGGCGACACCTGCGATTACCCTGTCGTAAATTGAATCGTGGATGTAGGCGCGCGAATTTGCGACACATACTTGACCAGCATTAAAAAATATAGCGTTGGCAATGCCCGGAATCGCCAATTCGAGATCAGCATCTCCCATTACTATAGCTGGAGATTTACCCCCCAGTTCAAGTGTAACTCGCTTTAAATTTCCTGCGGACGCACGTATTATATCGCGTCCTGTTCTAGTCGAACCCGTGAACGCCACCTTGTCTACGTCGGGGTGAGCGGCCAGTTCTGCGCCTGTCGTATGTCCAAGTCCTGTGACGATATTGAAAACCCCAGGTGGCATACCTGCCTCTGTAATCAGCGCACCAAGCCTGAGCGCCGTAAGCGAAGTGTTCTCGGCGGGCTTGAGCACAACCGTACAGCCGCACGCCAGCGCTGGCGCGACTTTCATGGCGGTCAGTACGAGTGGGGAGTTCCACGGCACGATCGCCGCGACGACGCCCACCGGCTCGCGTAACGTCCAGGCGTGCACATCCCGGTCCTGCGGCTGATACGTGATCGAAGGGGTAATCGTTCGCCCCTCGATCGTCATGGCTTGACCAGCAAAGAAACGGAACTGTTTGGCGGCCGACGGCACCTCGGCCCAGCGTGAGACTGAAAACGGTTTACCCTGGTCCAAGCTCTCCACCTCGGACAGCGAATCCAGCTCCGCCTCAATCAATTCGGCGACGTGCAGTAGCAACCGCGCGCGCTCACTAGGGACCATTCTCGACCACGGCCCATCGAGCGCAGCGCGTGCCGCCGCCACTGCTGAATTTACATCGGCACTGCCTGCTGCCGCCACCCGCCCGAGTAGACGGCCGGTCGCCGGATCCACCGTGTCGATCCACCCATCCGCCCCTTCTCGCCAGACACCGTTTATCAGAAAGGGATGATCCGGTGCGCCGTCGATGAGCGCACGCCCAGCTGCGGTTACGGGTGCGACATAGCTTAAGATGGGGTCGGCCACGGAGCTCCTCTCACAGCGGGCTGGTTGCGCGGCGTTTGTTCGCCTCAATCACTTTGCGCTGGACCGGTCTGGCTGCGCGCGCGCCATGCCCCCATAAACCTTCCACTGCCCTGCTTCGCTAACCCAACTATGTGTAACTTCAAAGCGCTCGTCAGCCGGCCTACCGTCGGGCAGCCGGGTGCGGTGCGTCTTGTAGTAGATGATAGCTGCGTCGCCATTGAGCGCAAAAGAGACGAACTCCATCTCAAGTAACTCTTTGTTTTCGACTGCCATCTTCGGCTGCTCTTGCTGCAGCGCCCCGACCCCCGTGGGTACTGGACTGAAAGGCGGCCACGCCAGGTAATTGCTCGCGACATTGTCGATATAAGGCTTGAGGTTGCCGACACCCCGGGCAGCATAAATTGCTTTTTCCTTCGCCCAAATCTCGGACTGCGCCTTCGCCTGGTCGGGTGGAGCCGGCACCATCGTATTCGCGCTCATCGCAGCGACTGTAGCGAGAGCGAAAAGCAGCATGCGTTGATTCCTAGAAGCTATGTTCGGAAGATAGGTTCAGCGGGAATACCGCTTGGGGTCTTTGCGCGATCTATCCATCTGGCGGACACTTAGGGCGCAGTGCGTCGGGTTCGGCGAATTCAACGATGCACTCGTGATGCTGCCGCAATGCGGACAGCGACGTTGGCGCGAAGGTTGGTCCAGAATAGGGGAATATCGTAATAGTGCAAGCTACCGCCCGGTAGCGTGAGAAGCGCATAGCTTGTGGTGACCCGAAGCACGCCGCCATCGCATGTTGCGCCGGCTGCACCGGGAATAACAGCCGCGTCCGGGCCATCCGCAGCGGTCGGGAGGACGATGCCGCCAAGGTTGCCGGCCGCGTCGGCGGCGGGGCGGCGCACGTCAAAAGTCAACGGATTGACGCAGAGTAAGGCGGCCCCGTCGGGTCCATGCTTCGCCACCCACGGTCGAGCAGATCGCGCGACGTAGGGCGCGACATCCGCATTGCCGAGGAAGCTATTCCAACTCGCGACGCAGCGGGTACGATCAGGTGTGTCGCAGGCAACCACCGTCTTGAGCTCGGTCCCGAAAGTTCCGACCGGGATGCCGAGACCGGGCGCATAGGCGACTACCAGTTGCCGACCGATCGGCCGATTGTCGATCTCCTCGCGCAAAAGCCGCATGACGTGGAGCGCGCCCTGGCTGTGCCCGACGAGTACGAACGGCCGACCGCGGTTCTCGTTCGCCAAATAGTATCTAAAGGCGGCGCGAACGTCCAAGTAGGCGAGATCGTACGCCTTCGCCCCATCCCCCGCCATTTCGGCGAAGGCCCGGCTCGAAGCTTGGCGATAGCGCGGCGAATAGACCCTGCAACACGCCGCGAACGCCCCGATCTGTCTTACTGCCACGGTTGCCCGGGTCCAGTCATCGGTCTTCGTGTCAGCGAGGTCTTGGTTCCAGTGATCCGAAATATACGTTGTCGGCTGAATGAAGAACAGGTCGACCGGTGCGTCCCGCGACCCTCCGCGCCATTCCGCCCAATCGCCAAGTCGCGCATAATCGGACGGTGACGGATGGCGGATGGCCGAAAACGCGCCTTCGCCGTCGCCCAGAGCCTGCGCTCGTACTGCGCAGGGCAGAAGAGCAAGCAAAAGGGCCACGAGCGACAGGCGGGTAGATATCGTCATCGTCCCATGCTTGCTCCACTCATGTTAGAGCGCCGTGATGCGGGCAATCTGCCGCATCCCGGAAAATTGCGAAGTACGCGACGTTCGTTTGACCGGTGGTCGGATAGGTCCGGACCAAGAATTGGGTGAATGCGGGCTGCCATGCTTATGGTAGGACTCTTAGGCGGCGTGACGATCCGTCCGCATTATGCCGGCTTATCGGAGATTTTGGAGTTGGTCATGCGTCGCATCGTGGTCCTAGTCGCTACATGCCTCCTGGGCAGCGGCGCACTCGCCGCCGCTGGGGCAGCCGACAACCCCGTCGACAAGGCACGCGCCGCGATCTGGGCCAAGGAAATGGCAATTTACGAAGGTCGGAGCCACGGATCGATCGATTTCTACCTCGAGAACGTGTCGACGAACTTCCTCGCATGGACGGCCGGCACTCCCGAGCCGTTCCGTGTCGACAAGCTTCGCAACAGCAGCGCTGCGCTTCGCGGGCACGATCACGAGGTCATCCAGATCAGCTTTCGAGATTTCTCCCTGTCGGGCGATACCGCAATCATTTATTACCAAAATCACCGGACCCGCCTCGCTGATGGCACACCGGTCGACCAGACCTACGATAACATCCATGTCTGGCAACTTGACCACGGCGAGTGGAAGGTACTCGCCAGCATGTCACGCCCGATGAACCCGCAATAGTTAACCTCGGATCGTCAGCGGTTCGTAACACCTGCTGCCGTAACGTACAGGGACGCCCGACCATGCTGCTGAACCGCGAGCGCGCCAATCACGTCATGGATCGCCACGGCCTCGACGGCCTCGTCGCCGCGTTCCCCGAGAACATCTATTATCTGTCCGACTATTGGGGACCTATGTTCCTGATGTCGCGCAACTACACGCTCTATGCCCTACTGCCGCGCGACGAGTCGGCGCCAGCGGCGCTGATCATGCCGGGAACCGGGGTCTATCACCTCGAGCACAAGCCGACCTGGATGCCGAACGTCCAGAGCTATGTCACCCGCATCGCGCCGAAGGCGATCCCTCCGCGCGACTACGAGTTCTCGACCGAAGAGATCGACGAGGCCGACACCGGCGACCGGATCGTGTCTGGTGAGGTCCTGCCCGACGAGCCATTGACGCCTTATCCAACCCGCGCTGGAGCGACGATGGCTCCGCGCGACCTGCAGCTGCTCGAACGCTATGCCAAACATCGCGGCGGTGCTGCACTCACCAGCACGCGCGCCCTCGCCGCTGCGATCCGGACGGCCGGACTTGAGAAAGGAAAGCTTGGCTTCGACGATCCACGCATCATCGGATGGCTAAGTGCTATCGGTCTTGAAGACCTCGCTGGATGCGATGCGCTCAACATTTTCAAGGAGATCCGGATGATAAAAAGTCCGGACGAGATCGAGCTGCTGAAGGTCGCCGGTCGAATGAGCGAGACAGCGATTAATGCGGTGATTGACCAAATGGAAATCGGCATGCCTCTCGACGAGATCGGCCGCATCCATGCGATCGCGATGGCCGAACAAGGCGGCCGGTCAGAATGGATCATCGCTAACATTCGCGGTCTGGCCACCGGCAAAGTCGAGGCAAATGAGCTCATGAAGCTTGATTCTGTTGGTTCATGGAAAGAATATCGAGGCGATGTCGGTCGCTCGGTTTTTTTCGGTGAGCCCACCGCGGAAATGCTGGGGCGGACCAAGGCGGTCAGCCGCGCGCTTCAGATCGCATACGAAAATATTCGCCCAGGTAGAACGTTCAAGGAGATCGTCGATTTGACCTTGAAGGCTGTCCATGACGAGGGGTTTCCCGGCTTCGTCATTGCGGGGCCGCATTCGGTAGGCATCGAGCACACCGACCATCCTGTCTCGGTCGGGGCGGAGCTACCCGGTCATCACCCCATGCAGTTTGAGGAGAACATGGTTTTCACCCTCGACATGCCATATCACGAGTTCGGCTGGGGCACGACGCACGTCGAGGATATGATGATCGTCCGCAAAGACGGCTGCGAGGCGATCACGTCGATGGAAACCACGCTGCGCGTGAAGCCGATCTGAAGCGTGCAGCTTGCCGGATTACATCACGTTGCCCTGTCGGTGCCCAACCTGCACGAAGCGATCCGCTGGTACGGCGGGGTTCTGGATTTCACCGTGGAGCAGGAATGGGAGATCGGTGCGGCTGGAGCCAAGGTCGCCTTTCTGCACCGGGCCGGGATGCGTCTCGAGGTGTTCGAGGTCGCGGGTTCGGAGGCGATGGCGGAAAGCCGACGCGACCCGCGCGGCGACCTGAAGATCCACGGCCATAAGCACGTCGCCTTTGCGACGAGCGACTTAGATGGCTGTCGCGCTGTGCTAAATGACCGCCGGATCGAAATTGTCTTGGAAGTCGGCCAGTTGTTCGGTCGCGCGCTCTTTATCAACGACCCCTTCGGGAATGTTCTTGAATTTGTCGAAATTGCTCAAGGGGACGGCGTTATTGAGAGCTGACGAGCGGCGGCTCGACCGGCGAGTTTGCCGAGCGTGGTCGCGGTGAGCAGTCCATTTCCTGCCATGTAGCCGTCGGCACCATCGCCTGAAATGCCCCGTGCCGCCCCGCCGCCAGCAAAGAGATTGGGCATCGGCGTGCCGTCCAGCCGCAGCACGCGCGCATCGCCGTCGACCATGAGACCGCCCTGCGTGTGGAAAAGGGCGCCCGTCACCTTGGCGGCATGCCATGGCCCCGCCAGCGGCGGCTTGCCGGTGAAATCTCGACCGAAGGTGTCTTTGCCGCGGCCAAGCGTCAGCGCTTCGACGCCTGCGACCGTCTCCACCAGCGCGTTTACCGGAAGTCTAGCGACCTCGGCGAGTTCGGCGACCGTCGCTGCATGAACGACCGCTCCAGCTTTCAGGGCGTCCCGATAGTCGTCGAACGCCAGCATCAGTTCGTGCAGTCGTTTGTCGAAGATTGACCACGCGACGCGCCCCGGCTGGGCGTTGACCCGTGCGGCCTGCTCGGAATAGCCGGTCGCCTCGTTCGAGAAACGTACGCCATTGCAATTTACCTGGAAGCCACCTTCCATGATCAAGGGCCAGAGGATGGGTACGCCATGGCCCGCCGCAAGCCCGCCGTGACCCTGATACCCCGTCATGTCGGCGACGGCAGCGCCCAGCGCCGCGCCCCAGCGGACGGCATCGCCGCGATTACCGGGATGACCATGGTAAACCGCCTCGGCCATCTCGGGTATATGCTGCGCGACGAGATCGGCATTGCCGCCGAAGCCTGAGCAGGCGAGAATCAACGCGTCGCAGCCAATCTGCTCCTGCTTGCCATCGGGGCGTTCGACTACGACGCCGGTAACCCGGTCGCCTTCCGTCGCGAGGTCGAGAACGACGGCCTCGGTCAGCACCACGACGCCTCGGCGCTCCACTGCCGCCTCGAGCGCGGCCATCAGTTCGCCCCCTGTACGGTTGGGCGTTCCGACCATGCGCATCACGCTATGGCCTGGGTAGAGAAAGCCGTCGATCAGGGCGAGGGGGACGGCGTGGCTGTCGCGCAGCCAGTGGAATGTGTCGGACGATTCCTCGGCGAGGCGTAGCGCCATCGTCACATCAGTCCTCCCCTTGGTCTTCGCCATGATGTCCTGCGCGAGCAGCGCTGCACTGTCCTCGATGCCGAGCGCGGCCTGCTCGGGGGTTCCGGCGGCGGGGATCAACCCGGTCGACATTGCCGTCGTTCCCAGTGGCGTCGCATCGCGTTCGATGACCAGAACTTCCATCCCACCGTCGGCGGCGGCCAGCGCCGCCGAGAGGCCGGTCCCGCCGCCGCCAACGATCACGACCGGGAAATGGATGCTGTCGGTCACCGCCGAACTCCTTGCAGATACGCCCATGGTCGGAGAGTCCGATCGCGAGCCCGGAACGCCGTAATCTCGCCAAGTCGCTGCAGCGTCAGACCAATCTCGTCGAGCCCGCCGAGCAGAATCGCCTTCGCCTCGCCATCAATCGCGAACGGCCAACAGCGGTCGTCGTCCGTCCCCACCGTCTGCGCGACAAGGTCAATCGTGAGAAGTCCGTCGGTCGCGGCAAGCGGACTCGGGTCGAGCTCGACGGGGATGATGCCGTTGCGCGTACAGTTCGCGCGGAAGATGGGGTTGAAGCTTGTCGCGACGATGGCTTTGAAGCCGTATTCGGCGAGCGCCCACGCGGCATGCTCGCGGCTCGACCCGCAACCGACGTTGGCCCCCGCCAGCAGGATGCGAGCCCCGGCATAGCGCGGCTGGTTGAGGACGAAATTCGGCTCGGGGTCACGTCCACCGACGGTCGTGTAGCGCCAACCGGCAAACAGTCCTTCGGCCAGCCCGCTTTTTCCCACCGATTTCATTTCCCTGGAGGGAATGATCGCGTCGGTGTCGATGTTGTCGCGGATGAGGGGCACGGCGACAGCGCAGAGCTTGGAAATGGCGGCCGTCACGCCGCGATCTCGAGTGCCATCGCGATGCGACCGGCGACGGCCGACGCGGCGACGGTTTCGGGCGAGGCGAGATGCGAGCGCGTACCCGGTCCCTGCCGACTTTCGAAGTTGCGATTGGTCGACGTGATGACCCGCTCCTGCGGCCCGAAGCTTTCGCCGCCCGCGAAGAAGCACATCGAGCAGCCGGGCTCGCGCCACTCGAAGCCGGCGTCGAGGAAAACGCGATCAAGCCCCTCCGCCTCCGCCGCGGCCTTGACGGCCTTCGACCCCGGCACACAGATCGCGCGAACGCCCGCAGCGACGTGACGACCCCGCAGTTGCACGGCTGCACGGCGCAGATCCGACAGCCGACCGTTGGTACATGAGCCGATGAAGGCCGCGTCGATCGGCTGGCCGACCAGCGGCGCGCCTGAGGTAAGCCCGATGTAGTCACGCGCGCGAACTAGCGCCTCGTCGCTGCCGGAGGGCACTACCTCGCCAAGCGGCACGGCGTGCTGCGGACTATTACCCCACGTCACCATAGGTCGAACCTCATCCGCATCGACTAACAATTCCGCCTCGAAGACCGAATCGATATCGCTCGCGAGCGACGACCATGCGGCAACTGCCATATCCCACTCGCCGCCGCGCGGGGCGTAGGGGCGGTCCCGGACATACTCGAAGACCTTCGCGTCGGGCGCGACGATGGCCGAGAAAGCCGACAGATCGGTTGCCATGTTGCAGAGTGTCAGCCGCCCCTCGACATCGAGCGCACGAACAGTTTCGCCAGCATATTCCACGACATGCCCGCGGGCGCCGCCCGATCCAAACCGCATCAGGAGGTGGAGGGCGAGATCCTTAGGCGTGACGCCGGGACGTAGGCAGCCGTCGATCGTGATCCGCATCGTCAGCGGTCGTTTGACGCGAAGGGCCATCGTCGCGAGCGCATGCTCGGCCTCGCTCGACCCGATGCCCCACGCGAGCGCCCCCAACGCACCCTGCGAGCAGGTATGGCTGTCGGGGCAGACAAGGGTCAGGCCCGGCAGCACGATCGCCTGTTCGGGTGAGATGACATGGACGATGCCCTGCCGGTTGTCGTCGAGATCGAACAAGGTAATGCCCGCCGCTCGCGCCGCGTGGCGTGTCGCGACGATAAAATCGCGTCCGGTGGGCATGACGGTCGCGTCGGTGCGGCCCGGCAGCGTATCGACAACGTGATCCATTGTCGCAAAGACCTGTGCCGGATCGAGGACCGCGCGACGGTCGGCGGCGAGTCCTGCCAAGGCGATTCCCCCGGTACGCTCGTGGAGCAGTACCCTGTCGATCAGAACGAGCGCCGTCTCGGCCGACAGATCGGTGATGCGGTGCGCGTCCCAGATCTTGTCGAAAACTGTCCGACCCATGGCCTACTCCTAATTGGACTATTTATATACCAATTAGACCGGTTGGCGGCCAGCGAAAATTACGCCAATCATTATCGATGGTGTCGCTTGGGCAAATGGTTCGCAGCGGGGGAATACCGCTCTACCAACAGATCTACCTCGGCCTGCGCGACGAGATTCTGTCGGGGCAGCGCGGTTATGGCAGCATGCTGCCGACGGAGCATGATTTGATTGCACACTACGGTATTTCGCGCATCACCGCCCGGCGCGCTCTCGACGAACTCGCCGATAACGCGCTGGTCGAACGTCGACGCCGGACAGGGACTCGCGTGATCTTTCAGGCACCTAAAGCTCCGATCGAGGCGGATATCGATCAGGCAGTCGAATCGCTGATCGCATTTGGGCGGCGGACAAGGGTCGAGGTCGTCTCGTTCACGCGTGAGCCTGCCGCCGCGGACACGGCTTCGGTGCTTGACTTGACGGTCGATGCGATGGTCGTTCGGGCGCTCCGCGTCCGATACTTGGAGAAAGCACCGCTCGGGGCGATCGAGAGCTTTGTTCCCGAGCGCTTCGCTGCCGGCCTGACCGGTCCGGCGCTGACCACCGCCCCGCTACTGGAATTGCTTCGCAACGCCGGGAACCCGATCGGCGGCGGAACCCAGCGCATCTCAGCCGTGGCTGCCGATCCTGCGCTGGCAAGCCTGCTGCAGGTCGAACCGCGCGCGCCGATCATCCGGATCGACCGCGTCGTGCGCCGTCCCGACGGCACCGCCCTGCTCATGACCACGGCGCGGTATCGCGGCGACCGCTATCACCTCGCGGTCGATTTTCACGGCTCGCCGCGACCTTCGATCGCGCCCGCCTGAGCTTCAAGCGGACCAGCCGACCTCCGCCAGAATATCCGCCCCGTCGGCCCCCGCGTGTGGAATGTCGTGGCGCAACGGCAGACGCTCACCGTCAAATTCGAGCGGCAGGGCCGGTAGCCGGGTCGCCGCGCCACCTGGGACGGTTACCGGGACTAATCCACCTGATTCAAGAAGGTGATGATCGTGGAATAGTTCGTCGGGACGAACGATCGGTGCGAACGGCAAGCCCACGGTTTCCAGCCTGGCGATCAACGCATCCCGCCGCATCGCGGCGAAGAGCGCGCGGATCTGCGGCAGGATCGTGTCCCGTGCCTCGACCCGCTGATTGTTCAGCGAGAGTCCGGGGTCTTCGCCGAGCGCGGTAAATCCGAACGCGGCGCAGAACGCTCGCCACTGGCTATCGCTAACCACCCCCACGAACAGCTGCTCGCCGGGCGTCGCCGTCTCGAAGACGTCGTAAACCGCCCATGCCGACAGGCGCACCGGCATGGGCCGCGCTGCCTCCCCGGTCACGGCCATCTGCGCCATATGCTGGCCGACGAGGAACGCCGTGGTTTCGTACAGCGCGCATTTTACCATGCCGCCGCCGCCGGTGTGGTGCCGCCGTTCGAGCGCGGCCAGAATGCCGATGACGCCGAACATGCCGCCGGTGATGTCGATCACTGAAGCCCCGGCCCGCAATGGGCGACCCGGCGGCCCTGTCATATAGGCGAGGCCGCCCATCATCTGCGTCACCTCGTCGAGCGCGGTCCGCTGCTCGTACGGCCCAGTCAGGAAGCCTTTGGCAGAGCAATAGATCAGTCGCGGATTGGTCTCCGCCAACGCCGCATAGCCGAGCCCAAGCCGGTCGAGGGTGCCCGGACGGAAATTCTCGATCACCACGTCGGCGTGTGCGCACAGCGTCACGGCAGCGGAAATTCCGCCGTCAGCCTTCAGATCGAGGCAGATGCTGCGCTTGTTGCGGTTGAACATCGGAAAATAGCCGGCACCCGAGCCGAGCAGTCGGCGCGTCTGGTCGCCCCCCTCGGGCTCGACCTTGATGACGTCGGCGCCGAGATCTGCGAGGATGACGCCGATCGATGGCCCCATCACCATATGCGTAAACTCAACGACCTTTATACCGGCCAGCGGCAGCGCGGCGGCGTCCATCGGTTTCTCCAGATTGCGATCACGAACCAATTGTTATAGAGTTAATGCAATTAAGCCAAGCGAGGTTCGACGATGGACGTTCTGGTGAGCGAGGTCGGCCCGCGCGACGGCCTGCAGAGTATCGCCGCCATCATGCCGCTCGCCGCGAAAAAGGCTTGGGTCGCCGCCGAGGCCGCCGCCGGCGTGCGCGAGATCGAGGTCGGTAGCTTCGTCCCGGCGCGCGTGCTGCCGCAGCTCGCCGATACCGCCGAGCTCGTCGCCTATGCGAAAACAATCCCCGGCCTAACCGTGGCGGTACTAATCCCGAACGCCCGCGGGGCCGAGGCGGCGATTGCCGCCGGGGCGGATAAGATAACGCTGCCGCTTTCGGTATCGGAGACGCACAGTCTTGCGAACCTACGCCGTAACCACGCCGCAGTGATCGGCGAGGCGCGCAGCATCGCCCTGATGATCGCCGCTTTGCCAGCTGATCGACGGCCGCATTTCGAAGGGAGTCTGTCGACCGTCTTCGGTTGCACGCTCGAGGGCATGATCCCGGACGCGCAGGTTACGCGGCTGGCCGGTGCCCTGATCGAGGCGGGGTGCGATGAGGTCGGGCTATCAGACACCACCGGCTTCGCCGATCCGGCGGCGGTGAGGCGGCTTATCCGACTGGTCCAGGGCGCGGTCGGCGACGCGCGGCTGACGGGTATCCACCTGCACAATACCCGCGGTTTGGGCCTCGCCAATGTCCTTGCGGCGCTGGACTGCGGGCTGACGACCTTCGATGCGTCGCTGGGCGGGCTCGGCGGGTGTCCCTTTGCCCCGGGTGCCTCGGGCAATATCGTGACTGAGGACCTGGTCTTCATGCTCGAGGCGATGGGCATCGCCACCGGGATCGATCTTGCAAAACTAATCGCTGTGCGATCAATCCTTTCCGCTGCTCTAGCGGATGAGCCGCTTTATGGCTTCGTCCCCGACGCGGGCATACCACGGGGCTTTCGACCGGCGACCCCGCCGGCAGCATGAGGGCGAGCCAAGATGGCGATTGCAGGCACGAAAATGGTGTCCGACGGCAAGACTGCGAAACAGATCTTCAACGAGGTCATGTCGAACCCGGCACGCAGCAAATTCGGTTTCGGCAGTCGACTGGCGATCATCAATGTCGATTTCCAGAACGCCTATACAAGGGTAGACGAGTTCAAGACCGCGTACGAGACCGACCCGAATCAGATCGAATACGTCAATCGAATCTCGCGCCTGGCTCGCGATAAGGGCCTACCGGTCGTCTGGACCCATGTCGCCTATTCCGGCAACGCCGCCGATGCCGGCGTATGGGGCACGCGTACCAACACGCCGGACTCGCTGCAGAACATCAAATACGGGTCGCGCCGGCACGATTTCGACGAGCGTTGCGTGATCGATCCGTCCGTCGACGTCATCTACAATAAGCGCATGCCGTCGGCGTTCTTCGAGACACCCCTGCAGAGCCTGCTCGTCTGGCATCGTATCGACACCGTGGTTGTCACCGGCGGCTCGACGTCGGGCTGTGTGCGCGCGACCGCCGTCGAGTCGCTGAGCCGGGGATACCGGACGATCGTTCCGATCGAAACGACCGCTGACAAGCACGAGAGTTACCATTACGCCAACCTGACCGACCTGCAATTAAAGTACGCCGATGTCGAGCCGGTGCAGGTCGTAATCGACTGGCTGGAAGCCTATGATGCGTGAAGGAGACGACGACCCCGGACTTTACGATTTCTGGCCATACCGCGACCGGACGAAAATCGCCTGGCCGGGCGGCAAAACGGTCGCCGTATGGGTCTCGCCCAACCTCGAATTCTACGAAATTGACCCGCCCGCAAACCCCTTCCGTAAGAGCTGGTCGAAGCCCCATCCCGACGTTGTCGGCTACAGCCACCGCGATTACGCCAACCGCGTCGGCCACTGGCGGATGGCCGACGTTATGAGCAAGCACGGCTTCTCCGGCTCGGTCAGCCTGTCGGTGGCGTTGTGCGATCATATTCCTGAGGTGATCGAGGACGCCAGCGCCCGCGGCTGGGAGTTCTTCAGCCACGGCATCTACAACACCCGCTACAGCTACGGCATGGACGAGGCGCAGGAACGCGCGATTATCGAAGACGCAATCCGCACGGTTCGCTCCGCTACCGGCCAGACGATCAAGGGCTGGCTTGCCCCCGCGCTGACCCATACGACCCGCACCCTCGATTTGATCGCCGAATACGGCCTCAGCTATACTTGCGATCTGTACCATGACGATCAGCCTTCGCCGGTCGCGGTCGCTAGCGGTCGCTTGATCTCGATGCCGTATAGTCTCGAGGTCAACGATCATTATGGGTTCTTCGTGTATAATATGAGTCCCCGCGAATATGCCGAGACGCTGATCCGCCAGTTCGACCGGCTTGCGGTCGAGGGCGAGCGGTCGGGCACTGTGATGTGCATCCCGCTACACAGTTATCTTATCGGCCAGCCGCACCGGATCGGCGCGTTCGAAGAGGTGCTTCGTCACATCGCTGCCGACGGACGCGCGTGGATTACCCGCAGCGGCGACATTGCCGATCATTTTCTCGCCAACAGCTACGACCAGGTTGTCGCCGACATCGCGAAGCGGGCGTGATGGCACTCGGCGCAGCCTATCTGGAATATCCCCGTCGCCGCCGGGGCATGGATCACGACCTATACGCCTGGTCGAACCTGTTCGAGCGGGCGCCAGGCGCGTGGCCCGGCGGGCCTCTGGTGGCGGTGCCGATCGTCGTCAGCCTCGAATGGTTTCCGATCGTCGCCGTGGACCACCCATTCCGCGCGCCCAGCCACATGCAGACCGCCTACCCCGACTATCGACATTACACCTCGCGCGAGTATGGCACGCGCGTCGGCATCTATCGGCTGCTCGACACTTTCGCGAAAAACGGCGTGACAATCTCGGTCGCCGTCAACGCGGCCATCGCCGATCGGTACCCGGCGCTGCTTCGCGATATCGTCGCGGCCGGGCACGAGATTGTTGCCCATTCGACCGACATGAATGGGACGATCGCCACCGGACTAGCCGAAGCCGACGAGCGGGCGCTGATCCTCGCCTCACTCGACACGCTAGAACGAACGACCGGAACGCGCCCGCGGGGATGGCTGTCGATCGCCCGATCGCAGAGCTTTGCAACCCCTTCGCTTCTGGTAGAAGCCGGGGTGACCTACATGCTCGACTGGGTAAACGACGACCTGCCCTATGCGATGACGACCCCCGTCGGATCGATCATCAACCTGCCGCTGAATCACGAATTATCCGACCGGCAGATCATCGCTGTCCAGCAGCAGTCGACTGACAGTTATGCAACCCAAGTCCGGGACGCGTTCGATTGGCTTGAGGTCGAAGCCCGGCGCTATGGGCGCCGGATGCTCCCGCTCCATCTGACACCTTATATCATCGCCTTGCCACATCGGATCGGCGGCTTCGAGAACCTGGTCGAAGGACTCAGGCAGCGCGGTGCATGGATCTCGTCGGCGGGTGGCGTGATCGATGCGATTGCGGGGTCATGATGCACCGCGATATGATGCTCGACTTGAGCCTAGATAGGGTTAATAAAATCTTGAAAATGCGGAGAAGGCTTTCCAGCTGAGATGGAAAAAGGCGTACCGATCCGATCGCTGTCGCGTGGCCTCGCGGTGCTGCAAGCGGTTAATCGGGGCAGCGCTCTGTCGATGATGGAAATCGCCCGCTCGTCCGAAGTGCCGTACCCGACCGCGTGCCGGATCGTCCAGACGCTGCTGCACGAAGGCCTGGTCGAACGCGAACCCTCGCGGAAACGTTACCGTCCGACAGCACTGGTGCAGGCACTGGCGCATGGCTTCCAGGGTGATGCGCAGCTAGTCCAGGTGTCGCGACCGCACATTGTCGACCTGACCCGTCGCGTCGGCTGGCCGATCTCGCTATCGACCTATGTCGGACATTCGATGGTGATCCGCGATTCGACGCACGCGCTGACGACACTGACCTTCAGCCATTATCACCCGGGCTTCACGCTCCCAATTCTAGAATGCGCTGCGGGGCTCACCTATGTCGCCAATATCTCCGAGGACGAGCGGATTGAACTTATCCGAGCGTTGAAGCTGCTGCCCCGGCGTGCGAACATTCATGTCCTTAACCTGATCGAGAACGAGTCGTTGATCGACGATATCCGTCGCGACGGTTATGCGACCCGTGGATTCAACCAGTTTACGAATAATCCGGGCAAGACTTCGTCGATCGCGGTGCCGATTCTGAGCGGCGCCGGCACGGTCCTCGGCGCACTGACTCTCGCTTTCTTCGCATCGACGACCAAGATGAGCCACGCGATCGGGCAGTTCGTCGAGCCGCTTACCGCCACCGCCGCCGCGATCCGCGCGGAATTCAAATAGTGGTTGCAGGTCACAACCGGCGCGTGTCCGGCTGACGGAGAATTAAATGAACGCACGCGCCATCCGCGCTGTGCCATTGCAGGTAGTTACCTGATTGCGCTGCTTCACGGTCGGCGCGATGATTGGAGCTCGCATGGAATATTCCTACGTCGCGTTGCCTGACCGCCAGCCTCTGCGCTGGCCCGACGGTAACCAGCTCGCGCTGATCCTGACCTTCAATCTCGAGACGTGGGACCTGACCAAGGACACGACGAAGCCCTATTATGCCGGTGGACCGGCGATCCTCCCCGACATTCTGCCGGGCAACACACCTGACTTTCCTAATTATAGCTGGCGTGAATACGGCCAGCGCGTCGGCATCTGGCGACTGATCGAGCTGTTCGACCAGCTCGGGGTCGCGGCGTCCTGCACGACCAACGCTGTGACCTTCGAGCGCCGCAAGGCAATGACCGACGCGGTGCTCGAGCGCGGCTGGGAATTGATGGCGCATAACTGGGAACAGGGCGAATTGCTGACCGACTTTGCCCATGATCCGGACAAGGAGCGCGAGGTCGTGCTCCGGACGCTCGCACAGTTCGAACGTTTCACGGGTCGTAAGTCAAAGGGTTGGCTATCGTCTTCACTGCGCGGCACCCTGCAGACCGCTGATATTCTCGCCGAGCAGGGGGCGACCTTTTACTGCGACATCATGAACGACGATCAGCCATACCTGCTGCGGACCGCGCACGGACCAATTGTATCCGTGCCGTACTCAAACGAAATCAATGACTTCACGTTTATAACCCGCAAGAATTTCACGACAGACCAGTTTCGGGATGCACTGATCGAGGAATTCGACGTGCTCTATGCTGAGGGAGCGACGACCGGGCGGATCATGAACGTTGGCCTGCACCCGCACGTTTCCGGCCGGGCGCATCGAATCCGCGCCCTCCGTGAATTTATCGAACATGCTAAGTCGACGCCCCGTGTCTGGTGGACCACGCGGGAGGAGATCGCGGACTGGTATCTGGCCAATCACGAGAGCCATATCCCCGGTCAACTGGAAGGCTGATGCACTGCCATGTCGCCGCCCTGGTCGCTCTACTGGGTGAACGACGGCTCGTGTCGGTACCAGGGTGCTGGGATGGTCTGACGGCATTGCTAATCGAGCAGGCCGGATTCCCCGCCGCCTTCCTCACCGGTGGCGGGCTGGCGATGGGACGGTTTGGTCGACCAGACATTGGTCTGATTACCGCGAGCGAGGTCGCCGAAACGGTGGCGGTAATCCGTGACCGCGTTGCGATCCCGCTGATCGTCGATGGCGATACCGGCTTCGGTAACGCCCTGACGTTGGCACGAACGGTGCGAAGCTTCGAACGTGCCGGCGCCAGCGCGATCCAGATCGAAGATCAGGGGTACCCCAAGCGCTGCGGTCACATGGCCGGCAAGACGATCGTGCCGGTCGCCGAGGCGGTAGGCCGCATCAGCGCGGCGGTCGACACCCGGTTGGAGATGCTGATCGTCGCGCGGACCGATGCCGTTGCCATAGACGGGATCGCTGCTGCCCTCGACCGAGCGGAGGAATATCTCAAAGCTGGCGCCGACCTGATCTTTGTCGAGGGGCCGCGGACGATGAGCGAGCTTATCGCCGTCGCCCAGCGCTTCGCCGGCCGTGTCCCCCTCGTCCACAATTTGGTCGAAGGCGGGGTTACGCCGACCGAAGATGGTGCCGAACTCGACCGTCTTGGCTTTACAATCGCCCTGCACCCGCTCCTCTTGATGCACGGCTTCGTCGCGGCCGCTCCGCACTGGCTGCAGCATTTGCACGGGCACGCCACCTCTCGCGGTCTACAACTGGCCGACCTAGCGACGATGAATCACATTACGGGCGCCGACGCCTTGATCGCCTGGGGGGATCGCCATGGAAGGTGACCTGGCAGCCGACTACGCTGCGGCCGGCTTCGGCGGACGGCTCGCTTTCGGACCGAAGCCAGCGTTGCTGATCGTCGACGTCGTGATGGCCTATCTCGACCCTGCGTCGCCGCTATACGCCGGCGTCGAGGATGTGCTCGCATCGAACGTGCGGCTGGTGGCGGCGGCGCGGCGCGCGGGCGTCCCAGTGACATTTACAAATGTCGTCTATGCGCCAGGAGGGCGCGACGGCGGCATGTTCTTCCGCAAGGTTCCCGCACTCAAGGCCTTTGTCGGCGGCTCTCCTGCAGGCGATTTCCCGCCGACGCTTCAGCCGCAGGCCGCCGATCTCGTCGTCAGCAAGCAATATCCGTCGGCCTTCTTCGGCACCTCACTCGCCTCGACTCTTCACGCCGCGGGCTTCGATACACTGTTGATCACCGGCTTTTCGACGTCGGGCTGCGTCCGTGCCACCGCGCTCGACGCCCTGTGCCACGGTTTTGCACCATTCGTCGTTCGCGAGGCCTGCGGCGACCGCGATGTTCGGCCGCACGAACAGAATCTATTCGATATGGCAGCCAAGATGGCGGAGGTCGTCAGCGAGAATGAGGCCATCGCCCTCTTAACCAAGGCCGATCGCGATGGGTGACGTACTGGGGTGGCGCAAGAAATTTGGAGTTCTCGGGCCGTCGACCAATACCGTCGTGCAGCCTGACTTCGACGACCTGCGCGTTAGCGGCGTGACGAATCACTACAGCCGGATCATCGTCGACGACGCCCCGGCGTTGTCCGATGAAAGCTTCATGGCTGGCACCTTGAAGATCAGCGCAGCGACGCATGACGCGGTGCGCGGGGTGATGACGTGCCGCCCTGATTTTCTCGTGATGGGGATGTCCGCGGTGACCTTCTACGGCGGCGCCGCTGGATCGGCACAATGGTCGCAGGCGGTCGAGGAGATCGCCGGCGTCGGCCTCTGTACCGGTGCGCAGTCGCTGATCGCGGCGTTCAACGCTTATGGCGGCATTCGCAAGGTCGCGCTGCTGTCGCCTTATTTCCCCGTGGCGAACCGTGAAGTCACCAACTTTATGAGCGATTACGGCGTCGAAGTGGTCCGCGACACCGCGCTGCGCTGTCCCAGCTGGACGGCGATCGCTGAGGTCCCCTCGACAACGCTGCGGGAGACGGTGCTCGCGCTCGACGGCGACGATGTCGACGCGATCGTCCAGGTCGGCACCAACCTGTCGATGGTTCGCTTCGCCGCCGCCGCCGAGGTTTTCCTCGGCAAGCCGGTGATCGCTATCAACGCCGCGACGTATTGGAACGCGCTGCGCAGCAACGGTATCGCTGACCGCAAGGACGGATTTGGCCGGCTGATGGCGGCGTTCTGACGCGGGACTGCGCGACGTACTCGTCCAGCGGATAAACCGGATCAGTCCGTCGCCGCCCGACGCCAATCACCTTAGCGCCGACGCGAAACTTGCGGGGGCGAACTCACATGTGGTGCGAGGCATGAGCGACCGGGTGCAGGTTTTGATCGCCGGCGCTGGGCCGGTCGGCTGCGTGGCGGCGACGTATCTTGCCCAGCATGGGATCGACGTCATGCTGGTCGAAGCCGGTGCCGACTGCGCGCAGGATATGCGGGCGTCGACCTTCCACGCGCCGACGCTTGAGATGCTCGACACCCTTGGCATCACCGACCGCTTGATCGAAACAGGGCTGAAGGCACCGATTTATCACTGGCGCGACCGCCGGAGCGGCGAGATCGTCGCGTTCGACATGGGCGAACTGGCCGATATCGTGCGATACCCGTTTCGCCTTCAGTGCGAACAATATCATCTCGCGCGGATGCTGGCCGACGGGCTCGCATCGCTACCCGGTGCCGAAGTCCTGTTCAGACACCGGGTCGCGCACATCGCGCAGGACGATACCGGCGTTTTGGTGTCGCTGGAGACTCCAACCGAGATTCGTCGCGTGCGCGCGGATTACGTAATCGGCGCCGATGGCGCGTCGTCGATTGTCCGTAAATGGCTGGGGATAGGCTTCGATGGCTTTACCTATCCGGAAAAATTTCTTTGCCTAACTACCCGGGTTCCACTCGAGGACTACCTGCCGGGGCTAGCGCTCGTAAACTACGTATCAGACCCGGACGAATGGCTAGTTTTACTCCGCGTACCAACGTTATGGCGGGTATTGGTCCCAGCTGACGATGCGTCGGTCGATCTGCGCTCCGACGCTAAGAAGAACGAGGTGTTCGACCGGCTGACCGGTGACGGTGCGGCGGTGGAAACCGCGCACCGAACAATTTATCGCGTCCATCAGCGCGTCGCAAAGCAGTTCCAAATCGGACGGATTTTTCTGATGGGCGATGCCGCGCATCTCAACAATCCGCTCGGCGGATTCGGCATGAACAGCGGCATCCACGACGCGTTCAGCCTGTGCGAGAAGCTCGTCGAGGTTTTCAAGGACGGTGCAGATCCGGTACTTCTCGATCGATATGATCGCCAGCGGCGGACCGTGACGCACGACTTCATCCAGCAGCAGACGATGCAAAACATGCAATTGATGCGGGCGGGACAGAGCGAGGCGCATAAGTGGCAGCGAGCTACGATGACGATGCTGGCCAACGATGCCGAAAAGCGGCGCGCGTATCTGCTCCGCCAGTCGATGATCACCAGCCTGCGCGAAGCAGCCGCGATCACGTGACCGGCGCCGCGCCTGCATTGGAAGGCCAGTGGCGACGGCTGGTACCGGTAACGGCGATCGTCTTCCTTGGCTTTCTGGCCATCAGCACGATGCTGCCGGTGATTCCGCTCCTTGTCCGGCAGGATTGGTCGTTCAGTACGACTGCCGGCTGCGCCGTCAGTATACAGTCCCTAGCGACGATCACGACCCGTCAATATGCTGGCGGATTGAGCGATCGGCGCGGCCCCCGCAGCGCCGTGCTCCTCGGCCTGCCGCTGTGTGTGATCTCCGGAGTGGCGAGTATGTGGGCGGCGATCGCCGCCGATCACCGCACCGGCCTCGCGATCCTGATGGGAGGGCGCATCCTGCTCGGTATCGGCGAAAGCCTGTTCCTGACCGGCGCCGTGAGCTGGTGCATCGCGCGGTTAGGGGCGACGCAGAGCGGACGGGTTATTGCGTGGCAGGGCCTCGCGATGTTCGGTTCAATAAGCCTCGGCGCGCCGCTTTGTTTGGCGCTCCATCATTCGAGCGGCTTCGCGACGGTCGCGGCGCTGGCGACGGTGGCGCCGCTGCTCGCCATCTTGATCGCGCTTCCCCTTTCAGCGGCGACCTCACCGGGCGGGACCCGTCTGCCCTTTTACCGTGTCGTGCTGGCAATCGCACGGTTCGGCACGGTGCTCACGCTCGCGGCAATTCCCTATGCTACGTTGCTGGCGTTTCTTGGCCTGCGCTATACCGCGCTCGGCTGGAGCGGCGAGGCATGGGCTCTTGCCGCGTTTGGCAGCGGTTACGTGCTGGTCCGTCTGTTTCTTGCCGATCTTCCGGCGCGCTTTGGGGGCCGGCGAGTTGCGCTGCTTTCGCTTCTGGTTGCGGCGGTGGGGCAAGGATTGATCGTCGTGGCGCTGTCGCCGGCAATCGTCGCCCTCGGCGCGCTGCTGGGGGGATTTGGCTTCTCGATGGTCTATCCGGCCCTTGGTGTCGAATTGCTGGGGCGTTTGCCGCCCGCCAATCGTGGCGCCGTGATCGGCGGCTTCTCGGCTTTTTTTGACATCGCGCTCGGCGTGTCGGGGCCGATCTTCGGATTATTTGCCGATCATGCCGGCTATGGCGCTGTCTTCATTGGCGCCGGCATATCGCTCATCGCCGCAATCGTCGTCCTCACCACTGCGCCTAGCGTGGCGCCCAACTGATCGAGGTCCGTCGATGTCGATTCGGAAAGGTCTGGTTTTCGGTAAGGGTCCGAGCGGGCGCTGCGACGACTACCGGGTCGGTGGTGCGATCGTCGATTACGACGAGATCGGTCGGGCGTGGCGAATGTGGTACTATTGTCGCGACGCAATGTTCGACGGGCCGCCTACCCTGGGAACCGGGCGGATCGCTTTGGCTACTTCGAACGACGGCATCGCGTGGCGCCGCTTCGACGGCCCATTGTCAGCAGGTGCCGTATTCGAACCCAGCGCTGATCCGGCCGACTTTGACTCGCTCCATATCGGGCTCACCGACATTTCGCGCGGCGCTGGCGAGTGGCTGATGTGGTATTTCGGCGGTGACAAGACGATCCGCGAGACGGGTGCAATTAGGCCGGTCGCTGGCCTCGGAATGCGCCCTGGTCTCGCGCGTAGCGCCGACGGAATCCACTGGCACCGCGTGCGCGGCAGTCATGAAACCGGCGCACTGTTCGATTATCCTGAAGAGCGCGTCTACGCAGCATGGCCCAACACGTTTGGCGATGGGCGCCAGTTGATCGTCCAGTACACCGCCCCGCTACTCAATCTGGCGCGCTTCGAAACACGCGTCGCGACGTCGGCGGATGGCGTCGCTTGGAGTCAAATTGGTGCGCTCGAATGGGCCGACGGCGACCGCGATTACGACGCGGGCGGGATGGTGACGCGGCAGGTTTTGGCCAATCCGCTACCGGGCGGTCGCCGTTTCCTGATGGTCTATACCGCCACCGACGCTGCCCACCGCCGGTCGATCGCTGCTGCCGATTCCGACGACGGGTTTCGCTGGCACCGGCTCTACGGCGAGCCGATTTTTCACGTCGGCGAGCCGGGCGCGTGGGATGAGTTGGGCGTCGCCGCCAATCGGTTGGTTATCGCGAACGCACAACTCCATCTGTATTACTACGGCTTTCAGTCGCTTGGCGCGGATCACGGTGAGCGCGGCATCGGTCTCGCGACAGCGACGATCGGTGATTTGCGTCGGCTTCGCCGCCTCGGATGATCGCCTGTCGATCATGAAAGTGTCTCGCAGTGTAGGGGAGCATCTTGCAGACTAGCCTGCACCACTGACAACGGGATGCCAGTATGCCCAGCGAGCATCATGTCTGACAGGCGCGTGACCCGGCGCGAAGCAATGGGGACGTTCGCCGTGGCGTCCACGGCCGTTGCGCTGCCGGCGAAAACGGCAACTCCGTCGCCGCCATGGACCGATAGTGGCGACGTCGCTTTTGGCGGCGGCACCCTGCACTTCGCATCGCTTGGCGACGGCGATAGCCCACCGCTAATCCTGCTGCCCAAGCTCGGCGGGTGGATCGCCGACTGGCGGTTCGCTGCACCGGCGCTGGCGGCACGACGGCGGGTAATAGCCTTTGATCCCCCAGGACACGGTGATTCGGTCATGGCGGGGCCGCCACCGTACATAATGACGATACCTGAGTGCGCAGCGATCGTGCTCGCCGTCCTCGACCGCATGGGTGTCGATCGCTTTTCGTTGGCCGGTAACTCGATGGGCGGAGTCATCGGCATCGTGCTCGCGGCACTGTGGTCAAACCGCGTCGACCATCTCGTCGTCGTCAGCTCGAGCTTGATCGGACCGATGAGCGTTGCGCAGCTAGCAGACCAGGACGCTGCCAATGCGGAAAAGGAACGGCTTGCGAAGCTCGGTCGAGGGCTTACGCCCGAACAGGAGCGTATGCGACTGTTCGCCACCACCGATCCGCGCGTTAGCGATGAGCAGATCGCGGCGCGCGCCAAGGCCGGGGCGTGGCTGCGACCGTGCGAGCGCGGCGTCGGCCGAGTCGGCGTCACGGATTACCTGCCACGGGTCGCGGCGCCGACGCTGCTCATCAATTCGGATCGCGGTGCCTACGCAAAATATGGCGAAGTCGGTCGCCGCTTGCTCCCCCATTCGGAGGCCGTCACCATCGCCGGGGCCGGTTCCTTCGTGCATCAGGAGCGCCCGGTTGAAGTCGCCGCCGCGATCAATCGCTTTCTCGATGACCGGCGCCCGTGAGCGATCAAGCAGCGGCAGACCTGCCGGAGGAGACGATGACGATGGTGAGCCAATCCCCGACGACGCCGCCGGACGTCCTGCCGCTCCGGACCTGCGTCTCGTGGGGGTTGGGCACCCTTACCGTCGCGGCTTTGTTCAACTCGGTCAACGTTCTGCTGCTGCGTTACATCGTCGACTACGCCGGTCTCGGCGCAGTGCTCGCGGGATCACTGATCGGGCTGTCGAAGCTTTACGATGCGGTGATCGACCCTGCGGTCGGGTCATGGAGCGACCGTACGCGTTCGTCGATGGGGCGGCGGCGGCCGTTCATCCTCGGCGGCGGCCTTCTGCTCGCGGTATCTGCGCTGTTGCTGTTCAATATTCCGGATGGACTGTCTACCACCAGCAAGGCCGCCTTCATCATCTTCGCGCTCCTCGTGTACGCCAGCGGTTATGCCGCGTTTAGCGTCCCCTACATGGCGATGCCGGCCGAGATGACGACAAGTTTTCACGAGCGCTCACGGCTGATCTCGTTCCGCGTGACTGGCGTCGCAATCGCCAGCCTGATCGCTACGTTCGTCGGGCCGGTGCTGATCGCGCGATCGGGCGGGGGCCAGGCCGGCCACACGACGCTGTCGATATTTTTGGCCGTGGTGATCGTCGCAGGCACGATCGGTTGCTTTTGGGGGACACGCAACGCGTCGTTCCACTACGACGAATCGCCGGTCCGTCTCAGCTTGTCGCGCAAGCTGGCGCTAATGGCGGACAACCGCCCGTTCGTCCTGCTGCTGGTCATCAAGTTGCTGCAGCTGACCGCCTTAGCCGTTACGCAGGCGTCGATGCCTTTCCTCTTCAAGCGCATTCTCGGTCTGTCCGACACGCTCCTCGGGGCTTATTTCCTGATCTTCTACGGCGTGATGATGGTCTGTCAGCCGTTCTGGGTTCGTGCGGCGCGGCGTTGGGGCAAGCGGTCGGTCTATCTCTGGGCGACGATAGGCTACGCGTTGCTGTATTTCAGCTGGTACTGGCTGGCCCCCGGCGAGCCGCTGATCCTAGTCTATGCTCGCGCGCTGCTGTTCGGCGCGCTCGGCGGTGCCGTCCTCCTGCTGGGGCAATCGCTGCTACCCGACACGATGGAATGGGATTACCGGCGGACGGGGATGCGGCGCGAAGGGATGCTGTCGGCGGTGTATACCATGGTCGAGAAATTGTCATTCGCGCTCGGGGCGGCGGCGACGGGCATCGTCCTCGGGCGGGCGGGGTATATCCAGGGCACCGGCAACACCGCGGCGGTGCAGCCGCAGTCGGCGATCAAGGCGATCTACATGCTTGCCTCGACCCTACCGATGCTCCTGCTCCTCGCCAGCTGCGTCGCACTGTGGTTCTATTCGCTCAGCGAACAGCGACTGGCCGACGCCCCGATCCCCAATGCCGGCGATCCCGGCATCGCGAACGAGGTGACGGCATGAATGTTCAGCTTGCCCAGCGCGGGCGCGCGCTGATCGATTTCGAGGTCGGCGTCCGGCTCGAAGCTGGCCACCTTCAGCGCGATGCAGAGGCGCTGCTCGCCAGCCGTGGCGTAACAGCGGAAACCCTGCCCGACGACATGGACGCGCGCCACGCGCTGATCGACGCGACGCTTGCGGACCACGCTCCGTACCGCACTCGGGAATTGCTCGGCGAGTGGGGCGCCAAGGAACATGGTATGATGTGCGAAGAAGCGTTCGCCGAGATCAAGGATCGGATCGCTCCGGAACTCGCGTGGCTCGACGACGGCGGGACGACGCTCCGCGAGCGGCCGGGATTCGTTTCGCCGCGCTACTGGTCGGAGATCTGGTTTCACCGCACGACCGGCGGTTGGGACGCGTCGGAGTATAATGGCTTCATTCACGGCGAGCTGGTCCACAAACGCTATGTGTCGCGCATTTTTCCAGGCGACATCTACAGCCAGCGACGCCGTGTCCTCGATGCTTTGCCTCGTCACGATCATAAACGAATCCTCGAACTGGGAACGTCGAGCGGGCACTACACCGTCGCGCTCGCCGAGCGATTTCCCGACGCCCGTATAAGCGGCGTCGACCTGTCGCGGCGGATGCTCGAGCAGGCCCGCCGCGTCGGCAATGAGCTGGGGCATAGCTGGGATCTGGTCGTCGCGGCGGGCGAAGATACGGGCTTCGACGACGCCAGTTTCGATCTCGTGACTTCCTACGCGATTCATCACGAGCTGCCGCCGAAGATCATCGCCGCATGGTTCGCCGAAGCGTTCCGGCTGCTCGAGCCGGGCGGGGACCTGCTGATGGTCGACGTTCCGCGTTATGCCGACCTCGACCGTTTAAGCGCGTGGCGCGTAGATTGGGCGGCGAAATGGGGCGGCGAGCCGTTCTGGCGCACGGCGGCAATGATCGACTTCGCCGAGGGCGCGCGCGATGCGGGATTTGTCGACGTCCGTGCCGAGGGCGTCGGACCGACCGGCAACCCGTATCTGGTTTATGGCCGCAGGTCGGGGTTGGGCGATTGAGTGATCATACGCCGCCACGCCGGCTCTTCGGTACCGATCAGATCGACAATGTTGCCGACGCCGTCGTCGCGCTCGCCCGCGAACTGTGGGTGGTCGCCGATCGCCAGCTTGTTCTGGAAACGATCCTCGCTCGGCACGGTATCGACGCCGCCGCCGAAATCGATGGCTTCGAACCCGACGCTGCCCGCCAAGCCGAACTAGACGCCCGCCGTGACCGACTGGTTGCGGCGGTGTCGCGGGCGCTCAGCGGAGTCCGGTGATTTTCTTCAAGCGGGCGACAACAGCCCGGCGCGGGTCAGGATCTGCTCGACGCTCCGTTCACGCGCTGCCAACGGAGCTCCGATCACTTTGGCGGTGAAGCGGTCGCGCAGCTTTTCGATATCGGTCTTGAAGCCCGCGTCGCCGACATAATCGTCGATATCAGCGGCGGTGATGCCCGTTCGCGCGGCGAGCAGCCGCTCTGTCACCGCCATCCGGTCGCGCATGATCCACACCTCCTGGACGAGCGCCATGACGATCCTCGCGACGTCGTCAATGCTTTCGGGCGGCATCGTCGCGTCGGTCACGCCGCCAGCTCCCGCGCGACCGGCTTAGACGCACGGGTGATCCACGGATACTGGCCCTGCCCGAGCGGATAGGATTCGACATTGACGAAACCGGCTTCGCGCAGTTGGTTGTCGAGGCTGGTATGCAGCATCGTCGAGAAAAAGGGTTCCTCGCGATTGTCGGTATCCCAGTCGAGGATGACGGCGTGGAACAGGTCGACCGCGCGGAACGGCGGCGGGTCGGACAGGACGATATCCCCGCCAGGCTCGAGGATGCGATACATCTCGCGGAACATCGCCGCATTTTCCTTGGGCGGCAGTTCGTGATGTAGTGCGTAGGTGATGACAGCATCGAAGCTCGCGTCGGGCTCGCCGGTCGAGGTGGCGTCGCGCTGCTTGAGGTGGACGGGAATGCCCTGACGTTCGGCCATCTTGTGACCATTGGTCAGTAGTAGCGGCGACAGATCGCAGCCGACCAATTCGGCCTCGGGAAAGACGGTATGAATCGCCTTGAACGTCGTCGCGCCGCCGCACCCCGGTTCATAGACCCGGCGATAACTCGATTTGGGAAACTGCTGAACCGCCTGAATCCGCTGCCGGGTGATGTCGTCGCCAACGCCGACCGCGGCATAGCCTCCCTTGCTAAACACCATCGGGCCGACCGCGAACGCGAACAGAGGTCCGTACAGGTCCCAGCCGTCCCAGCCGCCCGGCTCGAGATGCCATTCCCGGCTATAATATTTCGGCAACTCTATATTGGGGAGGTCGAGTGTTCCGCCGGCCGGCGTCGCGATCGGCTGCGCCATAAAGCGCTCGAACTGCGCCCGGCGCTCTTCGATCGCCGGGATGCCGGTGTTGAAATTCTCCTCCGCGACCCAGCGCTGCAGAAAGCGCTCAAAGCGAAATATCGGGCTGCGATCGGCGATCGCCCGCGCCGCGGCGATGCGCTCGCGCCCGCCGACCCCGGCCATGTCGACCGCGTGTTCGGCAGACAGCGCCTGCGCCTTGGCATCGGCCTCAAAAACGGCCCGCGCCTGCGGCCGTAGACTGGTCGCGGCGAACTGTTGGATCGCCCCGAGAATTTCCATGCCGGCGCGACCGTGCTGCGACAGGCCGAAGGGGTTGCTGGCGGCCCCTGCCGGTGCGTCGTCGAGTTTAGTCAGAAAGGTCATACGCGTCTCCTTGTGGCTCGTCTCACACCAGGCCGCCATCGACGATGAAGGTCCGTCCATTAATCCATTTCGCGGCGGGCGACGCGAGGAAAACGATCGTATCCGCAACATCGTCGGGCTGCCCGATCCGTCCCGTCGGCGTCGCCTGGGCGATCCCGGCGCGAATATGATCGGGTGTCCACTCGGTCATCGGCGTTTCAATCGCACCCGGTGCAACGGCATTGACGGCGATCCGGCGCGCTCCGAGCTCACGGGCGAAACCCTGGGTCAACGTGATCAGCGCCGCCTTGGCTGCCGCAAAAGGAACGAGGCCCGCAATCGGCGAAAAGCTCAGGTTGCTCGCGACATTTACGATCCGCGCGCCCGCCGACATGTGCCGCGCGCATTCCTGCATCATCAGGATCGTCCCGAGCACGTTGTCGCGGAACAGTGCGTCGAACGACTGCGGGGTGACCGATCCGAACGAAATCTGCGGCGAGGTACCCGACACGTTGACGAGGATATCGATTCCGCCGAGCCGGTCCGATACTTCGTCGGCGATTCGGGTCGCCGCGGCGGCGTCGCCGACATCGCCGATCGCGACGATCGCTGTACCGCCAAGCGCCGCAATCTCGCTTGCGACTCGCTCGGCACCGGCCCGGTTACGAAAGCCGTGGACGGCGACCTGTGCCCCGGCAAGTGCGAACCGCCGCGCCGTCTCGCCACCGATGCCGCCCGAGGCTCCGGTTACCAGGGCGACCTCGTTGCCGACTTGTGCCATTCTGCTCCTTTGACTCGCCGCCGCGCCGGGTATGCTGGCAAATTACGGCTGACCGCAGGGTGGACAAATCGCACGGTGGCGGTCGGCTGACGACAGCGGCGGCATAGACTAGGGTCGTCATCGGAGACAATCATGGTCATCGATTCTCAAGCCCCCCGGTCGATCTGGCCCGACATTCCGCAGCCGCTGATGCCGTACAGCCCGGCGGTCAAGGCAGCTGACTGGGTGTTTGTCTCGGGCCAGCTCGCAAGCGACTTCAAGACCGGCATTGCCCCCGCGGCCCGTGCTGGCAACGCGAATCTCGTCGACGAACAGGCGCTGCAATCGCGGTTCGTGATGGAGACGCTGAAGCGCACGCTCGATGCTGCCGGGGCCGACATGGCGACCGACATCGTGCGCATCTGGCAGTGGTTTCCATACGACACGCCGACGATGCAACAATTCGCCGACGGTGATTTGTGGCCGGGGTTGAGCATCAATCCGTATCTCGACGTGCGCAACGACTACATCGTCGAACCGCGCCCGGCCTCTACCGCCGTCAGTATTCGGGCGCTACCGGTTCGCGGCGCGCGGATCGAGGTCGACGTCATCGCCATCGTCGACGACACCCTGCGGCAGGGTTTCGCCGCTCCTCCGGATATTCCGATGCCGCTCGCCGGCTATTCGCCCGCGTTGCGCCTCGGCGACTGGATCTTCTTGGCCGGTGAAGTTCCAACCGACTGGGTCGGCGACTATGGCGAGGCGCGCTCGATGGGGGAGCCGAGCGCACTGGCCAAGGCCGCGAGGACCAACCCCCACGTGTGGTACGGTTCGCCGATCGAGGCGCAGACCGACTATACGCTGTCGAAGCTCGCGGCGATCGCCGACGCCGCGGGGTCATCGCTCGCACGCGCGGTCAAAGCCGATATCTACATCGGGGACTCGTTTGATTTCGCGGGCATGGACCGGGTGTGGAAGCGCTGGTTCCCCAAGAATCCCCCCACCCGCTGCGTAATCCCCTACATGGGGCTGGGAACGCGGGGCAGCCGGATCGAGATCGCCCTGACCTTGCTCGCCGACGACAGCAAACTGGTCGCCGAAGTGATCGAAACCTTGGCTGCACCCGAGCCATGGAGTCACGAACCACAGGGGATCAAGGCGGGCAACTTCCCGTTCATGAGCCAGCAAATGGCGTGCGATTCGCGTGGCGTGCTCGCCGACGGAATGCTGCGGCACCCCGAGTTCCCATGGTACGGTCTGCCGGGACAGGCGCAGATGCGCTTCATTCTAAAGCACGTCGCGGCGATCTGCGAGGCCGCGGGAACCTCGCTCGAAAACGTCGTTCGTCGCGCGTGCTTTCATGACGCGGGCGATCACTTCGCCGACTCGATCGAAGAATGGGCTAGGCATTTTCCGGGGGTCAAGCCGGCGTCCACGACAATGAAGACCGGCGGGCCGCTGGCCGTCCCCGGGGCGAATGCGCTGCTCGATCTCATCGCCTACGTCCCCGGCTGACGATGGACCACGCCGACACGCTGATTCGCGGCGGGTACGTCATCACCGTCGATGCCGAGCGGCGGGCCTTCACCGATGGCTATATCGCCTTTCGGGACGATCGGATCTTCGCTGTCGGGCGAACCGTCGACTGCACGGTTACAGCCGACAATGTCATCGAGGCGGCGGGGAAGATGATCCTGCCGGGGATGGCGAATGCGCATAACCACCTGATCCAGATCGCGTTTCGCGGCTATAACGACGACCGCTGGCCGGTGCTCGACATCCCGACCGCCGTGCGGGCTCTGCTGACGCAACTGTACACGGTGTGCGATCGGCTCGATGCCGAGCGCAGCTACGCGCTCGTCCGCCTGCATGCGCTCGAGCTGCTCAAGGCCGGATATACCGCGACCCACGATGAGCATTTCACCAACGTCCGCACTGACAGTGCCGATGGCTCATGGCAGGCGCTCACCGATTCGGGGATGCGAGGCTATCTGTGCCGCTGCATCGTCAACGGGCCGGGCGTTCCCGCTCGCGGTCGTGAAACCGCCGAGCGCGGGCTGATCGAGGTCGAGCGTCTTGCGGGGCGCTTCGCGTCTGACCGCATCGGCGTGGCGGCGGGGTTTCTCAACTTCAATTTCCTCGCCGACCCCGAAGATATGCGCCGTATCCACGAGGGTGCGGCGCGCATTGGCGTCCGCTTCGGGGTCGATATGACCGACAACAGCCGCGGTGCGGCGCTGGCCGCGCGCGGCTTCGACGGCGGACAGGTCGATTACTATCGCAGCTTCGGCCTGCTCGACCGGGGACCGATCTATGCCGGCAAAGGCGTCAACCTGCGGTCGCACGAATTTTCGCTCCTCGCCGAGTACGACTGCCGGATGGCGTTGGTCCCGATGTTGCGCTTTTTCGACGGTGCCGGTCTCGCCCTTCACGAATATCTTGCGCGCGGGATCATCCCGGCGCTCGGCACCGACGCGCCATTGGTTACCGATTGCCAGAACCCGTTCGAAGTAATGCGACACGCAATCCTGGCGCAGAACCTCGCCGTCAAGGCCGACGTCGCTGCCGGTCGCTCGCGTCCGGCAATAGAGCATTGGGCGACAAGCGAGCGGATGATCGAAATGGCGACGCTGGGCGGCGCGCGCACGCTGTTCACCGACGACATCGCGGGCTCGCTCGAGGTCGGCAAGGCCGCGGACTGCGTCGTGGTCGACATGACGCGCGCCGAGATGCAGCCGACGTACGACGGGCGCCGCGCGCTCGGCGCACTGGTCTGGGGCGGGCAGTCGGCCCAAGTCGAAGACGTCTTCGTTGCCGGCAAACGATTGATCGCCGGTGGTCGCTCGACGCAGTGGGACGAGGAGGAGGTGGTTCGAACCGCCGCCAAAGTATTGCGCGAAGTGGCCGATGAGACCGGGCTGCCGGCGATGCTGCCGCCGCGCGTCGCCGGATCGACCTTCCGCGAATGGCTTTATGCTTAGGCTGTGCGGCATCGTCGCGTTCGCCGCGCTGATCGCGTGCGCCTCCGCCGCGGCGCGGATCGCGGTGACAATCACCGATCCGGTGACCATTCCGGCGGATGCGCGGGGACACTTATTGCTGGTCCGGGTCACCGCGCCGGCGGTTATCCGTGGACGTCTGCCGGTGATCCTGTTCTCGCATGGCTCGGGGCTCTCGCGCACCACCTACGAGCCACTCGTTAGCTGGTGGGCGGAGCACGGTTTTGTCGTACTGCAGCCGGACCACGACGATGCTCCGGTCGATGGCTTCGCGCCGGCGGTGCCGCCCCCGGCCGACCTTTGGCGCACGCGAATTGTCGATATGCGACGGATCGCGGATTATCTCGCGGTCGTCGAAGCCGCGGTGCCGGCATTGCGCCGACATCTCGACCGGCGGCACCTGCTCGCGGCGGGGCATAGTTTCGGCGGTCACACGATCGCCGCGCTAATCGGTATGCGCGTGTGGAACGCGACCGCGTTCGAAGACTTCAGCGATCCGCGTTTCGTCGGAGCGTTGCTGTTGTCCCCGCCGGGGTCGGGCGGTGACGATCTCAGCCCAGCGTTCCGCGCGCGCGCCGGGTTTCTTTCGGTCGACCTCGCAGCGTTGCGGGGCCCGCTGCTGGTGATCGTGGGATCGAGCGACGATAGCAAGGTGATGACCGTGCGCGACGCCGACTGGCATGCCGACGTCTACCGGAAGAGCCGAAGTACCGCGACCTGTCTGATCACCATGATGGGCGCGCGCCATTATCTCGGGGGAATCGTCGATCCCAGGCGTGTCGGGGTCGAGGACGCTGACCGGGGCCGCCTCGCGCTCGTTCGCGACGCAAGCCTCGCGCTGTTCGCCGATGCCCTCGCGGGTCGCGCACCGACGACCGACAGTGCCCGCAACGCCGCTGGCAAGGCCCTTGAGGAATGCCGGTGAAGACCGCGGTCGTCACCGGCAGCACGAAGGGCATCGGCCGGGCCCTTGCCGAGGCCCTGCTCGCCCGAGGGATCAACGTCGCGATCTCTGCTCCCGACACCGTCGAAGCGCAAAGCTGTGCAGCGGCGATGCCGGCTACCGGCGCGCGCGCGGTCGGCTTCGGCTGCGACGTCACTTCGCGCGAGCAGGTCGAGGACCTGTGGCGCGCGGCCCATCACGCGTTCGGCGCGATCGATGTCTGGATCAACAACGCCGGGCTGGCCCTAACCGGACAGTCGGTATCGACTATCGCCGCGACCGATTTTACGCGAATGCTCGATATAAATCTCGTCGGCACGCTGCTCGGCTGCCAGGTGGCCGTTGCGGGGATGACGACGCGTGGCGGTGCCATCTACAATATGCTCGGGGCCGGGGCCGACGGCGTGCCGGTGCCGGGCATGGCGGGTTACGCCACGTCGAAGGCGGCCGTCACCTTCCTGACCCGGTCACTCGCCGCTGAACTGGCCGGCAGCCCGATCCTCGTCGCCGCTCTCAGCCCGGGGCTGGTCATCACCGAAGGCTTCCTGCGCGAACACGCCCGTACCCCGCGCGACGCGCGCCCGGCACGCGAAAAGGTCGTCAACATCATCGGCGATCACCCGGCGACGACGGGGCGGTGGGCGGCACGGATCATTGACACCAACGATCGCAGAGGTCGGGTCTTCACCTGGCTGACGAAGACAAAGATCCGCCGGCGAGCCGCCATGCAGCCGCCCCGCGATATTCTCTCGCCGTATCGCGACCAGTTGTGATGCTCCGCGCGGGGCTGGCGGGCGCGGCGCTGGGGCTGTTTGCCTTATCCGGCAAGGCGAGCTCGCCGCTGGCCGAAGGGGGTGTCGCCCATGCGGTCGGTGCCTGCACGACGGCGCAGGTGTGTAGCTTCGCCGACCCGGAGGATATCGCCGATCTTGCCGGCACGCCGTGGTTGATGATCAGCGAAGGGGCGGTCGACGGCAGTTCGGGACTGTCGGCCTTCAACACCACGACCGGGACGATCGTCCGCTTCCGGTCCGACGCGCTCGGCCCCGCCTGCTTCGCCGCGGCACGGGGCGGCGGCATCGGCATCCGCCGCGACACCGGCGGCTTCCGTCTGGTGAGGATTCTTCACGGCGCGCCGCCTGGCACCGCGGTTGCCAACGACGCGGTCGAAACCATCCGGATCGCGTTCGTCGGCGGCGAGCCGCGTTTGACGCGGAGTGGCTGCGTCGCGGCACCGGTGCCCTATTTCCTCAACGATATCGCCCCGTTGCCCGACGGCGGGTTTGCTGCCACGCACATGTTCGATCCCGGCATTCCGCGCGACGAACGCGAGGCGGCGTTCCGCGCCGGGATGCCGACTGGTTTTCTCGTGCGCTGGTCGGCGGTGACCGGTTGGAAGCGGATCCTGCACAGCGAAGGCAGCTTTCCCAACGGAGTTGACGCCTCGCCGGACGGTCGCTGGCTGGCCTTCGCAGAAACCTATGGCCACGCCATCAATCGTATCCGACCCGATGGTAGCGGGCGGACCCGGCTGGCCGTGGCGATGCAGCCCGATAACGTCACCGCGCGGCGCGACGGGACGTTCGTCGTCGTCGGCGGGACCGGCCAGCCGCTGGTGAGCACACGACGGTGCCCCGAGTTCCGCCGCCCTGGCTGCGGATTTCCAGCGATGGCGGCGCGAATCGATTTCGATCGTTCTCGGTTAACCACGATCGCCGTCAGCGACGGCATCGCGACGCCCGGTTTTTCGGTCGGCGTCGTCAAGCGTGGTCGAATCTATCTCGGCACGTCGTTCGGCGACCGCATCACCATCCTGAAAATTAGCACTCGCCCGGTCGTCGCGCCGTAGGCGGCGCTTCGCTCAACTGGTCCGGCGCGCCAGCCCGCCGATGAGTTTCCATTCGGTCCCGTACAGCGACCAGACGTGGATCGTGTCGTAGCGCTCGTCGACAGGATCGCCGGTCGCGGTCATCGTCTTGTGGGAACTGTAGAAGATGATCGCCGTGCCGTCGTGCATGGTGAAATCGGTCAGGGTCAACGAGAGCTTTTCCCGAGGGCCTTTTGCCGCCGCAGCATTTTGTGCCTTGAGTTCCACCGGGTGGATCGGCCGATCGCGGCCCGGCGGCCAGACGAGGTAATCGTCGCCGATGCTGTCGATATAGCTTTGCAGCCCGGCCACGGTCGCGCGACCCCGGTAATTTGTCAGCTCTTTTTGCCAGATTAACGCGCGCACCTGCGCGCGAGCGTCAGGCTGCTGCGCCGATGTTGCGACGACGGTTGCGAGCATTAACCCAACTGCGGCCAGCCGGTACGCCCGATGAAACATGCCAATCTCCGTGCGTTCACCTTCGCTTTCTATACGCCCTCTGCGCGCCGTCGGCCCGACCACGCAGCACTATCCGAACCGCGAATAAATTCGAATCGATCTGTACGGTCGTTCTTGGCCCTCGGTACATCAACCGGGTAGTCGGAAAGTTGGCTCCCCCGCTCGGTCCAGCAAGCTGGGAAGACGGGCCCAATTAGCGGCAGTGGGCAGGGAGAATTTGGCCGTCGCCGACATCGTAAAATGATCGAGCAGCGAACGGTTCAGCTGATTTATTGAGGGGCTACTGAAAATGACGCACCAACCTGATTTTTGCAGGAATGTCCGGCTGAACGGCGCATCGTCGCTTCTCGCACTGACCTTGGCGATGATTGCCGCGCCTGCGTTCGCACAGGCGACCGCGCCGACGGACACGCCACCCGCGCAGATCGCCGCGAACGACGCCGACGATCAGCTCCAGGACATCACCGTCACCGCGCGGCGCAAGGCCGAAAGCCTGCAGAATGTCCCGCTGACGGTCACCGCCCTGTCCGCCGAAAACATCCTCAACAAGGGTATCCGCGACGTTGGCGACGTAGCGCGGTACACTCCCGGACTTTTCGTCGACAAGGGCTTCGTCCAACAGGACGTGCGGCCGAGCATCCGGGGACTGCCCTCGACGCGCGGGCGGCCGCCGGTCGGGATCCTGCTCGACGGCATCGACATCTCGACCGAATCGATCGCGACGGCGGGCGGCGGCAACCTTGCCAACCTCAAGCTCGTCGACCTCGAACGGATCGAAGTCGTCAAGGGTCCGCAGTCGGCGCTTTACGGTCGTGTCGCGTTCGGCGGCGCGATCAATTACATCAGCAAAGATCCGTCGACCAAAGGCATCGAAGGCTATGTCAGCGGCGAAGCGGCCACCTATAGCCTCTACGAGGCGCGGGCGGCGATCAACGTGCCGCTGACCAGCACGCTCGCCGTCCGGGTCAATGGTCTCTACTCATATTTCGATGGTTTTTATAACAACGAGGTGACTGGCAAGCGGATCGGCGGCAACCGTTCGGAAGGCGGCTCGATCGCGGCCAAATGGGAGCCGCGGGAAGGGTTCAAGTTCATCGCACGGACGATGTACTCCGACGACACCTATAAGCCGCGCGCCGAATATTATGTTGGCGGGGCTCCCGAGGTCTTGCAGCGTGAGACGGTCGCGTTGCCGGCGAACGTCGCCGGGCAGCAGGTCGGCATCATCGGCGCTCCGCAGACGACGCTGGGTTCGGTTGCCTACTTTGCCAAGCGCGGTCTGCTCGGCAAAGGTATCGGCACGGTTAACCTGTCGACCGATCCGCTGACCGGGCTCGACTTTCCGGGGACGCACACGAAGACCTCGCTGAGCAGCCTTCGCTCTCAGATCGGCCTGTTCAGTGACGTCGAGCTGTCGACTTGGACCGGCTACACCGATTCCCACCAGACTTCCGTCCAGGACACCGATTTCTTCGGGCGCCCGCTGACGACGATTACCCAGTCGGGCTCGACCGGGCTCGCCGAGGTTCCCGCCGGCAACATCGCGACCGGACTCTTCTTCTTTGATGCAACGACGCACACGCGCCAGTTCAGTCAGGAACTCCGGATCGGGCAGCAGGGCGCCCATCGCTTCCGCTGGGCGGTCGGTGGGCTGTATTGGTGGGAGAATGTCCAGCAGAAACTTGGCAGCATCTCCAACGCCGGGTTCAATGCTCCGGACGTCACGCCGCCGACGGCCGTCAACATCTATTATGATGTCAAGCTGCTCGGCGGGCGCGGCCCGGCGCAGGACCAGGGGCGCGTCACCCATCACTATTCCGCCTATGCCACCGCGGAGTTCGACATCACCGACAAGCTGACGATCTCGGTGGAAGGGCGCGAGGCGCGTGAAACCTACGATTATCTGTTCGCCAAGAGCATCGCGATTTCGAAGACGGCAGTAGGCGGCATTTACCCGTTCACCCTCGTCGGCAGCGCGTTTACCGCGAGCACGGCGACGACTTATTTCGCGCCGCGGGCAACAGCGACGTACAAGTTCAATCCCAACCTGCTCGCCTATTTCTCATTCGCGAAGGGGATCAAACCCGCGGGCCTGTCGCAGGTGCAGACGCCCAACCCGCAAGACGCGGCCTTCGGTACCGAAAAGCTGTACAACTACGAACTGGGCTTCAAATCGACCTTGTTCGACCGGCGGCTGCAGTTCAACGCCGCCATCTTCCGCGAGGATTACAAGGACAAGCAGGAATCGACGCTCGTGCCGGTGCCCTTCTCGGTCAATCCGCAGGGTAACGTCAGCCTGATCCAGAATATCGGCGGCGCGCGGGTCGACGGGGCCGAACTCGAGATCGCGGCGCTACTCACGCGCGGCCTAAACCTGAGCTTCGGCTACACCTATCTCGACGCCAAATACATCGACTTCAACATCCCGCAGACGAGCCCGATCACGATCGCGCTCGCGGGCGGGTGCACGATCAAGACGGTCGGCAACTTCAAGGGCTGCTACGTCAACCTCGACGGCAACCGCCTTGAAGGCGCGGCACGTCATTCGTTCGTCGCATCGCTCAATTATCGTCGGCCGCTGATAAGTGACTGGAATTTGCTAGCAAACGGTGATGTCCAATACCGTAGTCGCCGCTATCAGGATAATACGAACCAGTACTATTACAGCCCATATGCCAATGTAAATTTTCAGCTAGGCATCGAAAATACAAAATATACGGTGCTGTTTTACGTAAACAATACCTTTGACAATGAGTCAGTGCAATCGGCTCAATCAAGTGGTGATACGCAAGCACTACCTGCAGGCGGCCTGTCGTTGGCAACCTTTGCGGCTGACAAACGTCAATTCGGCTTGCGTGCACGAGTGAACTTCTGAATTCGCGCATTCGTCCTACCGGGCCATTGGCCCGGTAGGATCAGCTAATTAAATTATTTAGATCATGCTTGCGTTAAAAAATATCGCGCGTGGGATCGATCAGATACTTCTCGCCCGTTGCCTTGCCTTCGTAGGCTAGCAAAATGCCGGGTTTTTTAGCACTTTACTCACGCTAATCATGTGGGCGCTCTCGCTGGGGCAAAAGTCGCCGTCAGTTCATCCACGACGCGCTGACGGAGGTGCGCCGCGACCTCGCGACCGGCCTTGGAAGGAACGGCGTTAACAGCCAGCTTGATGCTCCTCCTGAAGCCGCAAGCGATCCGGTTAGGCCTCACGCGGGAACAGCTGGGCACGGTAGACGAGACGCACCAGCGCCATCGGCTTCCTTCGTAGAGCATGGATGATGTGACGATAATCGACGACATGGCCGTGCTTGCCGTTGGCATCGGCACGACCGCGGTCGAGGGTCATCAGCTTGGTGCCGCCCATGAACAGGTCGAGCCGGTCGTCATGCAGGCGGGCCCGCAACCGGTGCCCGATCAGCCGCGAAGGCACTGTGTAGAACACCTTCCGCAGCGTGAACCCGCTCGATGAGGTAACGGTGACGATCGTCTCCTCCCAGTCGTAGGTC